>JAUPKT010000226.1 GCA_030837305.1 Thermodesulfobacteriota bacterium | reverse complement strand
AGGGGTATCAACAGCCTCAGCAGTATCAGCAACCATACGGTTATGGTCAGCAACAGGCTTACGGACAGGGTTACCCGCAGCAGGCTTATGGGCAAAACCCTCAGCAACAGGCCTATTATGGTCAGCAGCAAGAGCAGGGACAGGCTCCCTATACAGGCGATCCCATAGTTCAAGAGGCTCAGCAAAAAGCCTATGAGAGAGCCGTGGCGCGCCAGCGTGCAGCGGAACTAGCAGCTCAACAGCAGGCAGCCGCACAAGAGTTGCAGCAGACTCAGCAGATGTACATGGCGGCACAGCAAAAACTCCAGGAACAAGAACAGAGACAGCGAGCGTTGCAGGAGGAGTATCATAAGAAGTCTGTTGGTGAGGCCTACGACCAGTTGCGAGCTGCGCAGCAACGCTACTACGAATTGATGGGTGTAGCCGGTGACAGCGGGGCAGGCCAGGGAACTCAGATGGCTTCTCAAGGCCCACCAGCAGGCGCTCAGCAGTATCCTCAACAGGGCTATGCCGGACCTGGGCAGCCGATGCAATATCCCCAAGCAGCCCCGGCCGTTTCGCAGCCCCAAATGGCTGGTCCAGGGGCGCCGCCCGGAGGTGGTTACCCCATGCCGGCGGGACCGGGAGGAGGGCAGGCACCCTATTCATCAGCTCCGCCAAGCCAACCCACCCCGCTGCATGTTCAAGGTGCACCTCAGCAGCAGGGAGGCTCCAGCGGTTTATGGTCTGCGCTTAGAGAGATCTTCTCGCCGTCCATGCCTGTCGTGAGCCCATCCCAGCAGCAGAAGGGCGGTTCTCCCGGACAGAGGAAGAGTGCCATAGACGAGTTTTAAGTAAAGCAGCGGAGTCGCCCGCCATCCTGGCAAATAATCCATACCCGAAATAAAAGCGCCGTCGCAGTGATGCGACGGCGTCTCGGTTCTTTGAAAGGGCAAGGCCCCTTGATTTCTCTCAATTATCCGATATCGGTTCTTTCCCTATCCTGCAAGCGATACGTTTGTTGAATCATCTCGTTTAGATATTTTTCCGGGTTCTCGATGGCTTCTCTTGGTATTGTGAATTCATGGCTGCCTGTTCGTTCCATCACCAACTTGAGGCCGTGGTGATAGTTTTGAAAGATTTTTCGACAGATAATAAGGGGTTCCTCTGATCCATTCAGCACGAGGGCGATCAAATCACGGAGTGCTTCATCCGAGAAACGTATCTTGAGGCCGTATAAGACGGCGAATTCTTTCTCAAATCTATGAATTTGTTGATCGACGCCGACGAATCGAGCGTATGCTGTTTCTGGCTGTACCCCCTGTTTTGACGCGGCCTCTACCACGATGTCCAGCTCCCAGCCCGAAAGAGCGCGACCAAAACGCTTTTCAAATTCGGCTGCCCGGGATTCCAAATCACAAATTATGTCTGACTTTTCACAGGAGTCTACCTGTTCGAACAGTTCACATCGCGAAGGATGGCACTCGTTTTCGAGAATATCTTGCAAGTGAGGCCGAGGATTCTGAACCAAGTCCTCTGTCACGAGGAATCGGTTCACATCAGTGGATGGTAGGACTCTCTCAAAGCCAACGAGGATCTTCTCCATAACGCTTATAAGAGCCCTGGCGCCCGTTTTTTCCTGATGGGCCATTTTTGCGACGGCTCGAAGGGCCTCGTCATCGAAGCGGATGTCGATACCATAAGATTTAAAGTCCTGTTTCTTGGCCGTTACCACGGACGAATATCTATTTTTGAGAATCTTGAACAAATCATCTTCATCCAGGTCATCTAAAACAGCGATTACAGGAAGTCTTCCTACAAACTCTGACTCGAAGCCGTATTCAATGAGATCCTCAGCCTTGACATCTCTAAGCAGCTCGGTTCTGCTTTCCTTTTCCTTAAGCGCGGCACCGAATCCGAGTCCTTTTCGGGACAATCTCTTGGATATGATCTCATCCAAGCCATTAAAAGCTCCTGAAACGATGAAAAGGATATCCCTTGTGTTTATCGTTCGTTTAAGACGTTTTCCTGTTTTTTGGAAATGCGCTGCCGCCTCCATCATGGATACCGGATCGTGGGCTACTTTGAGGTCCACTTCCGTTTCTTCCATGGGTTTGAGAAGATTCCGTTGGACGCCGGTGCGGCTCACGTCCAGACCTATAATATTGCCCGAGGAGGCGATCTTGTCCACTTCGTCAACGTAAATAATTCCATATCGGGCTTTCTCTATGTCTCCGTCGGCCTCCTGCACCAGATCACGCACAAGATCCTCTACGTCTCCTCCCACATAACCCGTTTCACTGAATTTCGTTGCATCTCCCTTGACAAACGGGACTCCCAACTTGCGGGCCATGAGCTTGATCAGGTACGTTTTTCCAACGCCGGTAGGCCCGATCAAAATGATGTTATTCTTGATTCGGCCTATTCCTTCCCTGTCTGCTTCATCTCCCTTTTCTTGAAAGTATCTTATCCTATTAAAATGAGTGCATATTTTTGTAGCGAGGATTTCCTTTGCGTCGTCTTGCCTGATTACGAATCTGTCCAAGTACTCGTGTAATTCTGCAGGCTTCATGTCAAATCGGATGGGCGGAGATGCCTTATCGTCCGATCCCTGAATTTCGCCTTCGGTTTCATCCACCCCTGGCCACGGCCCAATCTGCGTACCCATCACCCGAATTCTGTTTCCGTATTTTTCAGCCAAGAATTCGTTGATTTCTTTTTCAATCTCCTTCGGATCCGGTATATTGCTATTCGTGGGATCGTCTTTCATGCTTTCACGTCACCTTTCAGTCCTACAATTTATTGGACGTCTCTGTGTGCTCCCTATTCTGCATATATATGTATCGTGTCTGAGCTAGTCAATCGGTCTCGCTTCCTATCGCATTCCCAAGGGACAAGACCTTGAGGCTTCAGGGGGAGGGATTACGGCATGAACAAACGAGGCAAAACGGCTGCGTTCATACGTATTGGAAAGCCCCCAATTATCTAGCGGATTATAAACAGAACGAATGGACTGCACACATGATTTCGTCTCGCTGATGTGACCCGCCGGCACGATACCGACAACCGCCTCCACAATCGTCAGCGTGAACGCAGTCCCGACATTCTGTTGCTTGGAGGGGAATGTGTTGAACTCTTTGCCAGGCTTCTTTTATGCCTTGTGCGACTGTTCCGAGCACGTGGTCTTGATATAGAGCGCACCTGCAGACGGCACCTGAAGGAAGTATTGCCGCCAAGTGTCTTCCGCACGTCCAGCCCGGATCGGATCCATGATATGAGCCACCGAAGCCATAGGTCATCTTTTGCCCAGCCACTTTCAAATCTACGAAAAGATCAGGATGTAGCTCCCAGCGCCCCTTACGGCAGGGATAATCAATGTTCCATTCTTTGACACCGAGATTCTCAAGAAGTTTTAGCATGTCGTCCCATTCACTGAGGTTTTGACGATGCACCATGCTCGCCACAGACAAATCAATCCCGGCCTCTCGTACCCTGTCCATAGCCGTCAACACCTTCTTGAATGTTCCTGGGCCTCGTATTGCTTCATGCCCCTGCTTCATGCCGTCCAGGCTGATCTGAACCTCATGGAATTTCAATCTCTTAGCCATGTGATGAGTCAGACTGATGCCATTAGTGAGCAGAACAAATCTCCAGGGATATTCATCTATGATTTCATTGACATAGTCGAAGTGCCTGTAAATGGTCGGCTCTCCTCCGGATACCAGAACACGCAGTCCCTGGATTGCGCAGAACTCATCAAACATGGGTCTGATCAGTTCCCTTGGAAATTCTTGTGTGGAGGGTTCGCCGAGGTAGCAATGAGAACATCGGAGGTTACAGCATAAGGTGGTAATCCACTCGAGATAACGTAGTGAAGGTATGGGCGCGGATCCTTCCCACAGAGGCTTTTGGTTAACAGCAGAGTCCGTCACGAGTAATCGTTCCTTCAGACAAAAGGCAAGGAACTCTGGCTCAGGTTTCAGGGATTCCAGGTTACGGGTGCCGTCACAAAGCCGGAGAAACTCAAACCCTTGTTCATTGAGTTCGTAGAGGTCATCATAGGGAATATCGTACACGTAGTATTGTTCGAGCTGCTTGAGGGAGCAATTTGGGTTTAGTCCACCGTAGACGAGGGAGCCTTGGTCTATGAAGTGCGCCGCTTCAATATCACTTTCGTCTATGAAGGATTCTTTGAGCAGTTGAGACAGGAACTGCAAACCACCGCAGGGATTGCAGTCCGGAGGACCATCAGACGACACAAAATCACAACCGTCTACAAAGAAAGGGCAAGGGCGGCAAACGGAGGATCTAAAAAACTCTTTTTTGAAGAGAGGATCAAAAGGCCCCATCGGCATCTTCTCCGGAGGGGCCTTCTGATTCAACAGAAATTGGCTGAGAGTAAATCCCCTACAGCGTTCATCCTCAATACGATTTGGTTTGTAGTAGTTACAGTAAACTTTGCAAATCTTGTCTTCGGCAGTAGCGTCGTTCACGGACTTACCGCATCCAGTCCAGGGCTAGACAAAAATCAAATCTACCTTTAGCAGGAACTCTTGCACTTACAAAGTCCCTTTGACATCTTAACCACTTTCTTAATCGTCATGGTCGCTCTCCTTTTGATCATTATTTAAGATCTATTCAAAGAATAGATGTGGTTCGGAGAGCAGTCAAATACAATATAGCTTCGAATGGAAGAAATGTTCCTAACATTGCACATAATACCAAAACATGACATGAAGCATCAACATGTCATGAAGACATAGCATCATATACTACACTTGATGGTTGCATAACACTTTCATGCCTTCAGCGCGTTGACTCCGCGTTAAAGCCCCCCTGGTCAGGAAACATGAGAATGGTTCGATCATGTCAGCGTTGCCACGCATGAAAAGGGGATCAATATCCCCACCATCTTCTGTACATTTGCTGATAGTTTTGCCAGTAATTATTGACACTTTGGCGGTAGGGATCACCCTGACTGGCTGCCTCTGAGTAGGGCAGAATTGTCTCCCGGCCTTCCACTTCCTTCACTTCCGCCAGGGTCATGACAATCTTGTCCAGAACGGCTCTCCTATTCTTTTGGAGTGATGAAAAATCCTTGTTTTTGGTATTTTTGGATGCGGAGGTGCACTCTTGTAGTTCTTCAAATACCTGATTTTCTTCATCGATAATCTTCAGGCAGTCGCGCCGTTTTTCCCCGAGTAAATCTTCTTTTACTTGGAGAGCATCACCGATCTGCTTCGCAATGGTCTTGCCCTGATTGTCTGAAACCAGGGGCCTCTGAATAATCCTGTCAACCGGGAGTTGTTGAATCGACACAAATCCATGAAGTTTTTCCTTGAGTTCTTGGTGCAGTCTTTCCCACTTATCTTTCAATACCATGCACTGTGAGTCTTTTTCCTGGCAAAGACCCGGATTCGCTCCACCAAGAATAGTCAGGAGGAGACAAAATGAGACAAAGTGTCTCAGTAGATGCAACAGCTTCGGCGCGGTAGTCAAAGGCAGGCTCTCCTTTCATGAATACCACCTTTATCGCACACTATATTACTTGTGTGCCTTGCCAATGGTATTCTAATTGTAAATGAGTCTTTGAAACATTTCCACAAAATAATTCTCGGACATCACTTTTGCTTATTGAATTATCACGACATTCAGTAAACAGGAAAGATTATTCGTTCAATTAATTGACGCCGTCTTGTTCCGTCCGTGCCTATCTGCCACCTCTTGCATGATGGAGGAGATTTTTTCAGAAAGAACATAATTGATACCGCCACGGTCAAAAGAATCTCGAACCAATTCGACAAAATCATCAAATGCCCCGGGCGTGTTTAGGATAATCGATGCGTCTTGGACCTCTTCTTCAGTGTATGACCCGTCCCTATTGTCGATTACCTGGGCGAACGTATCACGGAATTCCTTTTTCCCGCCCCAAAAAACGATCACGTTTTCATGGTATTCCTCTAAGGCAATAATATGTCTTATGAGTTCCTCACGACTCATGTCATCGTATTTCATTTGGTTATCCTACTCATTTAGCGATATTTCTGAAGTGTGAGACATCGAAGCCAAAGCCATTCCGATGCGTTCACGGCACTGGTATGACATTATGCATGGAGAGACGATCTGTCACCGAGTTTGTGTCTATTTTTTTCGAAAAGGTTCTTCCCTAAAATCCCAAAGGAAGCTTCCGAATCTCTCTGAGATCCTGGGATTCAAGAGATCTTTGTATGTCGTCTTCCCATCGGAAGAATTGCTTGGAGAGCTTTTCTACCGTTTCTAAGACTTCTTCTATTTCTTGAGCCAGCGCAATATTTTTCTCTGCTGCTGCCTTTTTCAATTCCTTTCTTAGATGGATCAGCAGTTTTCGCGCTTGCTCCGGGGTCTCAAGAAAGACCATAGGATCATACTTGGCGCCTCGCCTTTCCTTCGGACTCCATCGAGTCATGATTTCATTGATATGTTCCCTCAGCATTCGGGGAGGCTCCTGTAAACTCCTTCAAAACAATCTCTCAGGTCTCTCTTGATCGCCACAATACGCATATCCGCGACCGTGAGTATTATCTATCGGTGAGGCTAATCTGAAAATCGGCCTCAGTTCCCATATGATACACGAACAGATCATATATTTCAATGACAGCCTTGCTGGTGAGCATGCAGGCATTCCCGGGTGTCTTGGGGGGCATGCCAGGCTCACTTCGAATGAAGTCCATCTCATATCTCAGTTTGATATGATATTATTATAGAGATTTACTAAATTACTTTTGTTGACTTTCTATGTTGTAATTTGATATAATTACTGAAACAGTACGGTATAGGAGGTCAAGGTTTGTGATGAATAAATCCTACTTTGCAGTCCTTGCACTTGTTGGGACTATGGTTGCGCTACTCTTTTTCCCCGGTCTAGGGATATCCGGCACCCGTCTAGGACCTCCTGCCGGTCCCATGGCTCCGGGGTTCGCGCCTCCCATGGGTATGCCGCCAGGCGGTCCACCGCCCATTCCATTCGGCATGATGCCATGCCCGCCCCAGCGTTCATGTACAACTTTAAGCTTTGAAGGCGGTGCACGAGGCTACTATAGTGGCAACTCCTTTGTCCTGAATCAGGATGGATCAGCAGGAATTGATTTCATTAGAGATCTTAACTTTGCCCAATATACCATGGTGGCAGAGGTGTACGGCGCTGTGCGCGTTGCTCCCACAATGGCTCTGACCCTATCCTACATGATCCCGCGCATCGACAATGGTCACGGCATATTGCCGGACAACATCACCGTGGGAAATACGCTCTTCTTGCAGGGTCAACAAGTCGCTGCCAAAGCTACGACTTCGTTATACAGACTTGAAGGCGAGTACTTCTTTGCTGTTGGGCCTCAATTCAGAGCGGGGGCCTACTTGCTCGGAGAGTTTTGGGTAGAGGATTTTCAGATGCAAACTGCTCTCGGTAGGGATTCTCAGCAGCGTGAGGAGTTCTTGATGGGCGCGGGCGCAAGCGGTGAATTTTCTCCGGGCAGCTCCGTGTTTGTGAAAGTCAAAGGTGCTTGCACATTCCTTCAGAAGCAAACGGGATTGTATCTCGATGCACAAGGAAAATTCTTTCCAGACATGATGATCAGTCACGGCTCACAACTTCGACCGTATGTCGCAGGTGGATACCGGTTTAGGAGTTCGGAGTGGGTGATTAACGAGCATCGTAGGGTGAATGCTTCGAGTCAGGGACCGTACGTGGAACTCGGATTCATTTTTTGATGATATTGTGAGGATGGCCTCCGTACAATAACTTTGACAGACTTTTTGGCCCCGGTGGTTTTGTTCAGTACTTATTCCTGATACAATTACCTTCACCGGGGCTTCTTTTCTGAGTTCTCCATGCAGTGCGATTCGTACGGAAATTGGCATGAAAATCAAGGCCATACCAGACTACTTGGGATGCATTGACCTGCTTGCAAAATACGAAACCCCCACCCATATCGTGCTCCACTCTGAAATGGTTTGGCAAGTGGGTCGTGTTATTGCAGAGGGATTGATGCGGCAGCGGTATGTCGTCGATCTTGATCTCCTGCGAGCTTCTTGTCTCCTTCATGATATTGGCAAGTACATCTGTATCAAGGATGGAGGGGGGTATCACGACGTGAGAGGTCAGCAGATCCTGGACCAAGAGGGGTTGCCTGATATCGGCCGCATCGTGGTTCAGCATGTTGTCTTACTGGGAGAAAAGAATCGGCCTCTCGCAGAAGAGCACGTCTTGTTCTATGCCGACAAACGAGTAGTGCACGATGAAATAGTCACGCTGGACGACAGATTTCTTTATCTTGAAAAAACCTATGGTAGGTCATCGGAGGCAGTAAGAAGACTCAACATAATGAAGAAAGAGACGGTATCTCTTGAAGAGAGAATTTTTGATCTTCTCGATTTTTTCCCCTCGGATATTGTTTGTATGGTGAGTGGATTGCGGCGGGAGCCTCAGTCTTGATACCTGCGGCGCTATGCGCGTATCTTCACAACGGTTTGTTGGAACAAATGGGGACAAGAGAGTAGAAGGCTCAAGTAATAGAGTTCTTGGAGAAGTGATTGTTTCAAAATTACTTGACTTTCCTCCTTATCGATCTATGCTCGGGATCCGTTGAAACAGGGCCTTGTTTCACGGAGGCCAATTCTGGAAAGTACGCAGGGCTTTGGTGGCAGCCGGACGACACAATGCGTCGAACCAATCTGCTTTCAGCGAAAAATATTCCTGCGGAAGCCGTTATACCCAGCAGCGAAATGAGGCCATGCCGGTCTCCGGAGGCGTGC
The DNA here is from genome assembly GCA_030837305.1 of Thermodesulfobacteriota bacterium. GTDB lineage: Bacteria > Desulfobacterota > Desulfomonilia > Desulfomonilales > Desulfomonilaceae > JAUPKT01. The sequence continues at coordinate 930 of JAUPKT010000226.1, read as the reverse complement.
GGCCGGCTCAGCACATTTCATAGGACCGTTGTATCAACGGTGAGCCTGTGCCGGGCTTGTATTCGTACCTCACCTTTGATATAATAATTTGTTGAGGCTTAACTTATTGATCTATTAGATTTTTTTCAGAAGAGATTGCAAAAAGGCCACGGCGCGATGAGTGGCTTTTCGCATGGCTAAGATCTGACAGACATGGAGAGGAGTCCTCAGCAGACAGAAAGGGGATTTAGGCGGGTTGTATCGGAAAACCAATGAGTTGTGGCGCGACAAGGGGTTGAAGATTTCCGTAATTGCACTCTTAATTTCAACACTTTCCATATTTAATGGGACATCGGGATGGGGTACAAATACGGACACAACGACAACAAGGCTGGCTAGCCTCGGCGCCCAGCCCTCCGACGCGGACAGGGAACCAGAATTCGATTTTGACTATTCCGCGTTGCCTTGGCTGGACGAACTCCTCAGCAGGCTCCCGGTCTATCGAGATGATCAGGTTCAGCAGCCGGAAGAAACGCAGACCATCCAGGAAGAAGTTGAGGTTTCGGCAGTCTCTGATGAATCTTTTCCCTACCCAGCAGGAATTCCTCCTCTTTATCTATCGCCCAAGTTGGAAGGCGAGGGTGTCTGGACAGCCGAGGATTTGCCGGCAGGAGGAGACGGCAAGCCTCTCGTGTACAAGACAGTCTACCGACCGAGCCAGGAATTTCCCAATTCCATAGTTTATATGGCACTCTTCGACATGTCACGCATCAGGCCGCGTCTGTTCATAGGTCATACTGAACCCGGAATTTATCAGATCTCGTATGAGCCGGAACGGGAGGATTTGACCAAGATAGTTGCAATAACAAACGCCATGTGGATGCAGCAACATGCACGCGGAGCGGGTGCAATATTTCGTGAGAAGGTTGTGTACCCAATGGTTCCCGGTAT
>JAUPKT010000225.1 GCA_030837305.1 Thermodesulfobacteriota bacterium | reverse complement strand
TGAGCCTGTCCATCACTGCCTTGGCTTCCTTTTCGGTATTCACGAGTATGTGGTGCAAATGGACACTTTCTGGTGTTGAGAATTGATCTTTGTACGTCTCAAAATAGGCCTTGGCCTCTTGATCCGACGGAGGTTTGAGGTCCTTGCTCAGTCGGTCGAGGTAAATTCGAGCCAGGAGATCCTTGCGAGTGAAATCGAGGAGTTTTTGAATCTCAGGAGCCTTATCGAGGTTCTGTTTCTCAGCCTCCGCAGCGAGAACGTAAATGTTAATGACATAGTCCAATGTTTTTTGCTTGGCTTCCGGGTTCATATAAAGATCTCGATATCGTTCAGGAATGGCATTTGCCAAATCATTGAGATCTTTCTCCGATATGGTCACATTGCCTATTTTGGCAAGGACTGCATCTTGTGCATGGACGTTTTGCGATTCGAGTCCGCATACAGTACACATTGCGACGGCAACCAAAATGGCTGCAAATTTCAACGGCCTGATGTTCACCTTGATCTCCTTTATAGTTGCTGGCAGTAAATGCTGTATATTATTGACTAATACTGCTTACTGCTTGGCTTATAGCACACGCCGGTAACCAAGTCAAACGTTCCTTCTCACGTGAAATAATGTCATACCAGGCTCATAAGTCCTCTTCGTGGTGTAAGGACGTTGGCTCAAAGATACTTGAAATCGGTGATAGCGGCGGCCGAAGTGGAAATAACTTTGTAGTGATCGGGTCTTGGCCATTTGACTAATCTGTGAGGAATGGCCATACATCTAAGTATGAAGAGATTGTCGACATCATCCATTGACGAAAAAGGGCTTTCCAGAGACGAGATGAGGATGATTCTGGATTCCATAGCCGACGGAGTGTTTACCGTAGATGATAGTTTCGTCATTACCTCTTTCAACAGGGCAGCTGAAAAGATCACAGGCGTTCCCATGGGAGAGGCTCTGGGCAGACCTTGTTGTGAGGTGTTCCGGGCAGAAATCTGTGAAGGAGATTGCGCGCTCAAACAGACCGTTCGTACCGGCAAACCGGTTGTAAACAAAGCCGTTTACATCGTGAGGTCTGACGGGCGGCGGGTTCCCATCAGTGTGAGTACTTCGATGCTGAAGAACAGAAAAGGACGTTTGGTGGGAGGTGTTGAGACTTTTCGGGACCTGAGCCTCGTGGACACTTTGAGGAAGGAGGTCGAGAAATCATACAGTTTTGAGGACATCATTTCCAAGAATTTTCGGATGCGGGAACTTTTTGCCATACTGCCGGATGTAGCCGCCAGCGAGAGCACTGTTTTGGTTGAAGGGGAAAGTGGTACGGGCAAGGAACTCATGGCAAAGGCTGTGCACAAACTATCTGGGCGCGCTGACGGGCCTCTTATCATTGTCAACTGTGGAGCCATACCCGACACCCTCCTGGAATCGGAGTTGTTCGGTTATAAAGCCGGAGCATTTACGGATGCTAGACGGGACAAACCCGGGCGATTCACTCAGGCTCATGGAGGCACAATCTTTCTCGACGAGATCGGGGATATTACTCCGGCCCTGCAGGTACGGCTGCTGCGTTTCTTGCAGGACAGGACATTCGAACCTCTCGGTGGCACGTCTACGATTCGATCGAATACCCGCGTCATTGCCGCAACGAACAAGAATCTGCAGGCTCTTGTCAAGTCGGGAGATTTTAGAGAAGACCTCTATTATCGTATCGCGGTTTTCAGGATATCACTGCCTCCTTTACATGAGCGTAAGGAAGACATTCCACTCTTGGTAGAGCATTTTGTGGACAAGCTGAATATTCTGAAGGGAAAGGACATATCGGGCATCTCTGATGACGCTCTCCGCTCTCTTATGGAATACGAATGGCCGGGCAACATCAGAGAACTGGAGAATGCGGTAGAGCATGCTTTTATCTTATGTCACGGTGGGCTGATTGAGCTGCGGCATCTTCCGGAGCCTCTCCGTAGATTGGGTGTCGTGGCTACCATAGGATCCGGTATGAGGGAAACACTTGAAGAGATGGGGGTGCGAGCCATACGGGAGGCCCTTGCCAGAAACAATGGGCGAAGGACCGCTGCTGCGAGAGATTTGGGAATTAACAAGACCACATTGTGGAGAAAGCTGAAGCAGTTGGAGGCCGAATAATCGAGGACATTTGCTCACAATGACACCGGCGGCAGGGAGTCATTGAGACGAACCTCAGTTTTCATGGTGATCGGAATCCTTGTTGGTTCCTTGTGAGAGCAGAGAATCAATTGTCTTGAGCAGTTCCTGAATATCTACCGGTTTTTCCACTACCGCATCAACACCGCTATCAATAATTTTTTGCCGTTCTTCGTCTTGTCCTCCCCATCCGGTCAAGACGATGAAGAGTGGTTTGGGCAAGTGGTTTTCCGTGCAGTAGTCTTGAATTCTTCTTCCTACATCCCACCCGCTCATTCCAGGCATTCCCAAATCACAGAGAATTACGTCTGTCGGTGTCTTTCGAAAGAGGTTGACAGCGTCTTCACCCGAGCAAGACCCGACAACTTTTTCAGAAAATGGACTCAGCCCCTCCGTCAACAGAGTCACCACGTATTCCACGTCATCCACAATCAGGAAGCTGACGTCCCGGAGGCGATTGCCTGGATCACAGGCCACAACCTCTTGGAGTTTCTCGATCATCAACGGCAACGTCACAGTGAATGTGGTTCCTTTCCCCACATTGCTTTCGACGCTGATATTTCCCCCGTGCTCTGAGACAATCCCGTAACTGCTGGCAAGGCCCATTCCTGTCCGTTGGAGACCTCCCGTGGTGAAGAACGGTTCGAAGATCTTTTGCAGGTGCTGAGGAGGAATGCCTATTCCGTCGTCTTTGACCTCGAGGAGCACTTGACCACCCATGGATCTCGTGGTTACCTCTATAGTTCCGCCTTCCGGAAGAGCTTCACACGCGTTCTTGATCAAGTTGACAACAACTTCGAACAACTCATTTTCACGACCATATACGGTGCAGCCGGCTTCGAGAGATTCAGCAAGATTGATGGCAAAACCGTTTTTCTCGGGTGCGCTTTTCCACCAGATCTTGCTCATTTCCACAGCGTTTCTAAGGGTTTCTGATAAGTCAAACGCTCTGCCCTCTCTAGCAAAGTCAGATTTCAGTCGCGCAAAACTCTGAAGCCGTCTCACTGTTTGAGATCCCAGATTTGCACTGTGAAATATTTGATCTAACCTGTTTGCAGCGCTCTCCACATTGCCGGCCTCAAGATTCAATTTGGCTAACTGAGCCCCACCCATGACAATTTGGAGCAAGTTATTGAAGTTGTGGGCCACTCCTGATGCAAGTTCGCCCACGGCCTTGAGCCGTTCAGACCTCAAGAGCAATTCTTCGGTTTGTTTCTTTTCGGAAACATCCTTGCATATTCCCCTGAAGCCCACCGCCATTCGGTCTGCATCACGAATCAGAGACACCGAGGCCTCGAGCGTTCGCAAAGTTCCATCCAGCATCATAATCTCAAATGTGATCGAACTCCGTGTTGCACCTGATGTCAGCACATCGGTAAAAATGGACCTGAGATTCTCAGCTTGAGCTTGATCCACCAACAGACGATAGTTCATTCCAACAAGCTCTGCTTTGTTTCGATGCAATATTCGGCACAACGCATCGTTGAAAAACCGGACGTGTCCCTTCAGGTCTACTTCGTAATAACCCTCTTCAATATTTTCTATGATTGTTCGATACTTTTCCTCGCTCTGTCGAATCGCTTCCTCGGCATGCTTGCGCTCAGTTATGTCCCTGCAAATCGACTGAAATCCCAGAACATCTTCTCCCCTCAAAATCAATTGGACGTTTTGGCCGATCCAGACTGTCTTGTGATGTTTCGTAAGTATGCGGCACTCGTAATAGGTATCCGGAGTCTTGTTGACGAACTGCTTTCCGTAGAAGCGGATTGCCTCTTCCCGGTCATCCGGATGGATGAGCGCCGAATAATGAAATCCCATTAGTTCATCATGAGAATACCCTGACAGTTGAACGGCCACCTCGTTAAAGAGGGTGAATCGACCTTGAGAATCTGTTTGATATATCAGGTCTTTCGCCATGTTTACGAGGCGGCGATACCTTTCCTCGCTGTCTTGTAATGCCTCCTGGGTAATCTTTCGTCTGAAAGCTCCTCCTATACTGCCTGCTGCCGCCAGGAGAATTGCCGTTTCCGTTTCCGACCATTGGCGAGGGTCATGGCAGTCATCGAATCCAATAAAGCCCCAGAATCTGGACTCTATAAAAATGGGAACCACACAGATTGATACGATCCCCTGCGGTTCCAGGATCTTACGCTCGCCCTGTGGACAATCTTTTATAAGGCCCCGGACGGGCTTCCCCGATCCGAGAACCTGGTACCATCTTACAAAGCCTTCGTCATAGGGCAGATTCTGCAACTCAGGGTTTTCTATTTGTGCACTCACCGATTCCGTAGCCCACTCAAAATCTTGACTCATCAATTGTTTCCCGGAATCCGGATCAGCGTGATTTTTAAATATATAAACACGGTCAACCCCGGCGGCTTCGCCGATACCCTTGAGAAATTGTTTGACCGCTTGTGAAAAGTCAGCCGAAATCAGGAGAGTCTGTGCACCGTGGGCAAGTGCCTCAAGGAGACGGTCCCTTTGGTCAAGAGCCCTTTGCGCTT
>JAUPKT010000224.1 GCA_030837305.1 Thermodesulfobacteriota bacterium | reverse complement strand
TCTTTTGTAACGACTGCGGGAAAGAGTTTCCTAAGATCATAGTATCTCCCGATCAGATACCTCGGAAGTGCACTGTATGCGGATCCGAAAACGTTGAGCATCGGGGGAACGCTTTCGAGGTCACGCAAGAATCACTTAGCCGGTTTTCCTGTGATTCGTGTGACTCCTGCGCGGAGAGCTGTTCATAGGGAACAAAAAAGCGGCGATAAGAGAGACAATCGTGATCTGCAACGCGTTGGCTTACAGATTATATGAACCATGACGTTTTTCCCCCTGCGCAGCTACATTTGTATATTTCTTTGCGTCATGGTTCTTTGTTTGTTGTGTTCCTGTTTCGGGAAACGGGGAATTACTGAAGTCAAGTATAAACCCTATGCAGTGGACTATGAAGATGATTCCACGTTGCGATTAAGCGATCAAACAGATGAGATTTTTATCGAATTAAGAGCTACATCGACCAGCAAGCCGATGGAAAACCTCGCCATTCATTATCCTGCCCTCTTTCCCGGGGGGGAAATCATAAGGCCCGGTGATCGTGAAGAGTACGTAAAAATAGATGGTCACACCGCTTACAAGGTTACGTTTGGGCCAAAATATATTCGGAAGAGAAAGCGGATTCCCGAGGCGGAGAGGGGGATAAGAAAGTTCATTCCTGAAGGGTGGACTGCCACGACTATGGAGGATCCTGTTAGTGGGAAACCCATTCCGGTTATGTACGGACCCGTGATACCTCAGCAGAAAATACTGTATCTGGTTCAAGGCAACTCCAGAGTTTATTACATTCTAATGAAGGCGGATGGGGACTCAATTGAGAAAGCCACAAAAGCTTTTGACGGCTTTGTCAAAGAAGGAATTGATTATCAATGAAATATTTGTCAGATTGCTTAAACGGCTGATCAGCGTAGACCGTAAACGGGAGGCCACAATTTGAAATATATAGGAGCAATATACAGGCCGCCCAGTGAGGCCGGCAGCCTTATCATTCAGGCCACGGTGGGATGCCATCACAACAAGTGTACTTTTTGCGGTAGTTACAGACAAAAAGCCTTTGCCATTCGGCCCATTGAAGAAATTCGTGACGATTTGCGGGAAGCTCAATACATGGGGCCGGTTGATCGAGTTTTTATTGCCGATGGAGACGCCCTTTGTATTCCCCAACAACGCCTTATTTTGATACTGGAATCGATCAATGAGTTTTTCCCGTCGGCTACTCGAATCGGGATATATGCCAACGCGGCAAACATACTACGCAAATCGCTGGATGATTTGAAAAAACTTCGGGATCTCAAACTTGGTATCATCTATATGGGGGTGGAGACGGGAGACAGGGGTTTATTACAGCGGATTTGTAAGGGAGCCACCTATGAAGAGCTTGTGGAAGCAGGATCGCGAGTAAAACAAGCGGGCATATTGTTATCGGTTACCGTGTTGCTTGGAATAGGCGGTGTAGAGGGCAGCGAAGCGCATGCGAAGCATACTGCGGACATACTTACTGATCTTGATCCTGATTATGTCGGCGCACTCAGCCTGATGCTTGTGCCTGGGACTCCCTTGCACGATGAGTATGAGAAGGGTCTTTTTCATGTGCCGGACCCTTTTGGGCTGATCAGGGAATTGCGCACCATGATTGCGGAATCTTCATTTTCTCGCTGTGTTTTCCGATCAAATCATGCCTCCAACTACTTGCCGGTTAAGGCAACGTTGCCCAGAGACAAGGATTCAATACTTGCTGCAATAGACACGGTGTTGAACGCTCGTGACAAGAAACATTTGAGACCAGAGTTTCTGCGAGCTTTGTGACAGGCGACTGGGGACAAGTCTCTCCCTTGGGAATATTTCTTTTCTCGGGAATATCTGTAAGACCGAAGGGCGCCGGCTGACAATCATGTTTGTGGTGTCACTGTGGAAAGGAGCTTTTTTATGCGTGTAATCACAGTCTGCGTGGGTAGTGCCTGCCATCTGAAAGGCTCCCACGATATCATTGGTTATTTTAAGGAAGCCATTAAAGAGGCAGGGCTGGAAGGAAAAGTGGAACTCAAGGGAACATTCTGTATGGACCAGTGCATAGATGGTGCTAATTTGCTCGTTGACGACCAGATTTTCCATTACAATTCCGTTGACGACGCAAGAAAGATTTTTGAAACGGAGATCCTCCAAAAGCCTAAGTAGAGGGTGAACCTACTATGGAATCAAAAACCGCGCGCAGAAAACCGTGGACGGGATGGAGCGAATTTACAGGATGGGCCCAAGACTTTTCTCTCAAGCAAAAGGTATTGGGAGGTTTTCTTGGGGTGGCGATCTTGGTGGGTCTGGCCACCAGTTTTATTGGAACTCACCTAGCCAGAGAAACAATCCTTGATCGAGCCAGAATCAGACTTTCCAGCGATCTCGCCACTGCGAGTTTTCTCTTTAAAATGGCGGAAGAAAACTTGGACCTAAAGCTGCGTATGATGGCAGGTTCGGAAAGAATTCGGGAATCCATACTGAAAAGGGATGCAGATAGCGCGCGAAACCGTTTGGCGGTTATTTCTTTGGAAAGCGACCTCGATTTTTTGACCATTACGGACGAACAGGGGATCGTCGTAGCAAGAGCCTTTGTCCCTGAAGTAAAGAGCTTTCAGGCCGTATCAACGGATTCCATTGTGAGTGATGCCCTCAAGGGGAAGAATGCTTCGGGGGTGAGACTGATCTCTTTGGACAGGCTCAAGGCGGAGAACCCAATGCTTGAACGGAGGGTTGGTGGGGGAACCGACAATACTGCCATGGTTCTTGAGGCCGCCCATCCTCTCTTCTTGGACAATCGTGTCGTGGGAACGATATATGCTGGGGTACTCCTCAACAACAACAGCCTCATAGTGGACAAGATTTCAGAGAGGCTTTTCAAAGGCGAGAAATATCGGGATCTGGATATCGGTTATGTAGCGATCTTTCAAGGAAATATTTCCATCAGCACGACACTGAAAGCAAAAACAGGCCTGGTACTAACCGGTGGACTTCTCAGTGAGAAGATTAACGAATTGGTATTAAAGAAAGGCAACACAGAGATCACGTGGGAAATTCAAGAAGGGACACAGTATCTCTCTGCCACAGAGCCGATATTCGATCATGACAAGAAAATAATTGGCGCTTTGCGGGTAGCCACCCAGGAAGAACCGATTACGATTGTCATAGACCGCCTTGTGGCAGCCTTTCTTGTGATAGGCCTTCTCGGGGTCATCTTGATGGGTGCCATAAGTTACTTCCTCGTCAAGTGGATTAACCGGCCTTTGGAGCAAATGCTGAACTCAGCTCGCAGAGCAGCTGAAGGGGATCTCAGTCACGAGGTACCTGTTGTAGCTCGCGACGAGGTTGGAGAATTGGCGGCAACTTTCAATCTCATGATTCGGAATCTAGCGGAGTCCAGGAGCAAACTTGAAGAATGGGGGAAACAACTGGCCTCGAAAGTAGCTGCGCAAACAGGGGAACTTAATCTAGCGCGGGAGCAGGTTGCCCGTGTCTCAAAGTTGGCGTCCCTTGAAAAAATGGCAGACGGTATGGCACACATTATGGCTCACATCTCTGATCCTCTCGTCAGATATCCTGCCATGGACGATGAGCGGACTGCCAGCAGTAGAATCCTCGTTCTCGATAGTGATGAAAAAGTTCTGGATGTCTGCGAACGAATTCTCAGCAACGAAGGATTTGAGGTCAAGGTGTTTCCGTCGGTCCCGGAGGCCTTGGGAGAACTAGAAAAAGACTTTTACGATGTCATAGTAGCTGACATCGACATGCCGAACGTCAGCGGTCAAGAACTGCTCAAGGAAATCAAGTACCGACAGCCGGAGATTATTGTTATTCTCACGGCGCCCTTCAAGCTGACGGAAGAGGCAGTCGAGGCAGTTAAACTTGGTGCATACGACTACATCCCAAAGCCTTTCGGGCCCCACCAAATTTTGCTGATGGTTTACACTGCCCTGCAAAGCCGAGACATGGTTGCTCAAACAAGGAAACAGCACGCAGAACAAAGAGCAGAAACGATATTTCAGCGACTTCCTGTGGCCATCGCATTGGCAGACGGAGCTCATCGAGTGGTCTACCACAACAAAGCCTTCATTGAACTGGCATCCCAGGACGGAAGGGAATCTGTGCAAGGAAAGACATTCGGAGAACTCTTTGGGGTTGATCCATTAGAATCCGCCGAGGAGGCCGGTGGTTCCAAATGGCTGAAGTTGGAAAAAGTGGGACGCACGGCCAAGTTATACAACTTCAAACTGCCCGAAGAGGATTTACGGGTATTGATGTTGTTGGATATTACGGAAACGGTCATGAAGGATCAACAGGCCGACGTACTGAAAGCAGAAACAATCAACAAAGCTCAGCAAGTAATTCATCAACAGATGAGAGTTGCCCAGGAAATAGCGGGACTTCTCGGGGAAACAACGGCCGAGACGAAGGCCGCTCTTTTTGAACTCATCAAAATGGCGGGTCATGTGGGGGCGCTACGATGAGCGTTCCCTTGTTCATTGAGTCAGGTGGAGCCCACGTAAGCAAGTATGGGGAGATTTTGTGCGGGGATTCTCTCTCGGTAGTTCCCATTGAGGGCGGGAAATTGATGGTCCTGTCGGACGGTTTGGGCAGTGGGGTGAAAGCGAATATTCTCGCGACCCTTACGACCAAAATTGCTACGAGATTGATGGAGAGAGGCCTTCCGCTAGAGGAGGTAGTTGAAACCCTGACTGATACGCTTCCGGAGTGCAAAGTCCGCAAAATAGCATATAGCACTTTTACGTTGTTGAAAGTCCAGGATGATGGAAGAGTGTATCTTGCTGAGTTTGACAATCCTCCCACTTTTTACTTGAAGAGAGGTTACGTCAGCCAACTCAAGTACAAGGATCGCATCGTAGGCACCAGGAAGATTCGGGAAGCACACGTCCATGTAGAGGCTGGAGACTGGCTTGTCACAGTGAGTGACGGGGAAATACATGCTGGTATAGGGGGTCTCCTCAATCTCGGATGGGACTGGGAAAAGATAGCCAAATTCTTGGAGACCCAGGTTTATGAAGACATCTCGGCCCAGAAAGTAGCACAAATACTCGTTGACCAAGCACGTCAGCTCTATGAGGACAAGCCGGGTGATGATACCACCGCAGGGGTTCTTAAAATTCGGCCAAAGCGATTTGGGGCTTTCATGATAGGTCCACCCGTTTCGCGAGACGCCGATGGCATGGTTGTAAAAAAATTTCTTGAGATCCCGGGAAGAAAAATTGTCAGCGGAGGAACTACTGCCGGCATTGTGGGGAAACTGCTGAATCGGGACGTGACGGTTGATTTGTCCACCATGACAAACAAAATACCGCCTACGGGAAAAATGGAAGGGATTGATCTCGTTACGGAAGGGGTGCATACTGTTAACCATGCTTTGGAGATACTGGAAGGCATAAACGACATGGAGCAACTGGTGGGACAGAGAGACGGAGCCAGTCGCCTGGCATGGGAACTCTTTTATGCAGATGCCATCTATATTTTCTTGGGACAGGCCATAAACCCTGCCCATCTCAACCCGAATTTGCCTCAGGAAATGGGTTTTAAGAGTCGCAGCGTTCAAGCCATAGCAAACATGCTTCGTGAAAGAGGCAAAGAGGTTTATCTCGAGATTCACTAATCCCAAAGCTCAGCTCGCCCAGTGGCACTTCAAGGTTCGCAGTCATCACAAACGCACTCAAGGAACAGAAAGATATGAAGGACTATTTTCCCCTATGTCGCCAAGAAAAGCGCCAATTGGATGGATTCGATATGATCTCTGTCCTTGGATTCATGAAGGAATACAACCTTCGAGAGATCTGGAGAAATTATCTGGCGAAAGACAGGGATAAACAAAGGATCAGCATGTACGTGGAGGCTGAGAATTACTTCTTGGAATTGCATCTTCAGCGGATGGACAGGATCATTCTTTCTGAAAAATTTAATACGAACCCATTTTTTTTGCAGCAAGTTGTCCAGCGACTCATAGCCTCGCATCCCCACCAGCTCATTTTATCGAAGATAACGAACCAAGGAATAGATACAGGTGACAACCCGATCTCATTGTCCTGTTCTCTTGGCAATACCATTATCGACCTGATCGTAAACAAGAATGAACCGTTTCGCTACGATGAAAAGAGCAGGTATGGGAACACTCCCGTGGAAAGGGAGGAGCAGCGCCCCCTTGATATTTACGATATATCCTCCGTACTTTATCTCTGTCAGCGGGATCTTACGGAAAGTGTATTTCAGCGATACGGCGACCAAGGGGACTCGATGGCTGCGAATGAAAAACCACGCGTGTATCTGTCCACTAGGATAGGAAAATATGATCTTAAATTGCAATTTCATTGCGTCTCCACTCGAGAGACCAAAACGATACGCCCGCCGGGTAATGCATCCATAAACACCATGCATTCTGTAGTTCAGAGGATGAACTTTTATCACTCAGAGATGCTGATCCTCAAAGAATTGAAGGCCGTGGGACTTTCGGTAACCCCTGATCAAGTCGCCACAAAATTTTCCCTCAGTCGCCTTATCAACAACACCTCTTTGAGCCTGGATTTTGAGAAACACCACTGAAATTTTCCGGTTCCCAGGAGTGATACCGAGTTCTTGCGCTCCGAGTATCAGGGATGGTCGCTGTAGCGCTTCCGCAGATCAGAAAGCGTGAGTGATTCTACCGTAGTAAAGTCATGAAGCCACTGAAAGAAAAAGTGAAGTTTCCGAAGGAACGACTGCACGTGATCTTGGGTAGGATGCAGAGGACTGTTTCCTGGTTGAAGCTCGGAAGAATGGAAAAACAGAGTGAGTACTTTCCCGCCTCTTCTGTTGTGCAAGGCTGTAGCGATCTTAAGCCTCTTGAGCCCTGTCCACACAGGCTGAACAGGCAGGGAGAACACATTACCGGATAGCCAACCCACTAATTCTTGTGAACCGTTCCATCTTGTTCGAATCTTCTCAAAGATTCCTCCTACTCGCGCATGCACGGGGACTATGGTAATAGGAACTTCGAGAATCCTGGAATTACCCGGAAAGGTAATGCGACTGGGATCCGGGAAATAAGGATCGACAGGAGCATCAAGGTGTTGAGGGCCCCCATATTGAGTCCTCAAGGGGGCCACACTACTGTCCACGAGGACCTGAGATCGTTGGAGAAGAGAAAAGACTTTGGGCCCCAAGGAGAAACGTCCCATTCGGAAGGCCTGGGGTTGAACGCCCAGAGGCTGAAACGATTCAAAGAGACAATCAAGCTTGGCCGCAAGGAGATCAGGAGGTACGAGTTCCGCCGGCACAGGATCAGGGAAAGGAAGCTCAGTAACGGGAGGTGTATTCCAATGATGGAGGTGTGAACCGAGTTCGCCATGCCATCGGTGGCAGAGATCCAGCAGTAGGCCGTGGAGATGGTGTTGCAGAGTTACTTGATATGTCAACAGGAGAGTCGGCCTGATTTTCCATTCGAGGAACAGTTCATCTAGGAGGCGCAGACAAGGTACATTAGTTGTAGGATTATGGTCAGCACTATACTGACCTTTGAAGAGTCCTTCTTCCTCTACATCCACCGTGACTATTAATTTCATGTCCCTGGTCAACCGACGGGCCTGGTCACGACGTGAGGGCATCTGAAGCCCGCACTGTCTATAAACTCATCATCATACTGACATATCAGGTGAAAAAATGGTAGCATGGACGTCTTGAAAACATCGAACAAATGATTGGAACTGTCCATCAATAAACGGTGATCATCATGGAATTATATGATGTTGTCGTCCGAGCGGCAGAATTTATTGGGTCGCAAGTCAAAGGTAAACCGGAGGCAGGCATAATACTGGGAACAGGACTTGGAAACCTGACAGATAAAATCGTCGATGAAATCAGGATTCCTTATGACCTCATCCCCGGTTTCCGAGTATCGACGGTTCAAGGTCATACCGGCCATTTGGTCGTGGGCAGTCTGGCGGGAAAAATCGTGGTCGTCATGGAGGGCAGACTGCACTACTACGAGGGATTCAGTCTTGCGGAAGTTACTCTACCCGTTCGAGTAATGAGACACCTGGGAGCGGAGTTGCTCATCATAAATAGCGCTGCAGGTGGCTTGAATCCATTATTTAGGCCTTCAGAGATTATGATAGTTACTGATCACATCAATTTTCAAGGGGATAATCCCCTGAGAGGAGTCTCAGATGAACGACTCGGTCAAAGATTTCCCGATTTGAGTCAGGCGTACGATCGGGATCTCATTAAGCTGGCCGGAAAATTGGCTGTCGAGGGAAAGATTCCCATTCACTATGGCATTTATGTCGGAGTGAGTGGCCCAAGTTTGGAAACCCCTGCTGAGACACGGATGCTCCGACAATGGGGTGCGGACGCGGTGGGCATGAGCACTGTTCCTGAGGTGATTGTAGCTGCCCAGGAAGGGCTGAGGACACTCGTTATGGCAGTGATCACGAACGTAAATCTTCCCGATTGCATGGCACCTATCTCCATACAGGATGTTATGGATAACGCGTCCAAAGCCGAAAACAATTTATTCTCCATTGTGCAAGGAGTCCTTACGAACACTTAGCCGCGGGGTCTCGAGATTTGGAGAAAATAGGTAGACAATGGGGAAGTGATCAGATCATGACGGACGAACAAAGTGGAAACAAGGATTCTCCCTCGGATTTGCATACTATTGCGCTGGTGTACGGAAGTATACTTTCCAATCCCGACAATCCCGTTGTCGCACCGCATGATATGACCATCATAAGGGGGAACAAGCTCCTCAGGGTCAATGTACCGCTCGAAAATCTCAGAGAAGCAGATGAGGTAATCAATTGTACAAACTGTTTGATCATGCCCGGCATGATTAATTGCCATAGTCATGCAGGAATGGGTTTGTTGAGGGGACTGGCGGATGATTTGGAACTGGAAAGGTGGCTAAGCGACTATATATTTCCCATTGAGAAGGACCTGGTAAACCCGGAATTTGTTTATCTCAGTGCCATGCTGTCCGCCGTTGAAATGGTACTCAACGGGGTGACTACGTTTGCCGACGGCTATTATTATATGGAAAGTACAGCCCTTGCAGCCATCAAAGTGGGAATCAGAGCTATCGTGGGTCAAGGGATCCTGGACGTTCCCACGCCGGATGTTCCGCAAGGAGGGATGTGGCGGGCGAGAGCACTCGAGTTCTTAGAGTCATGCCCCGATGACAATCTCATTACTCCCGCGTTGTTTTGTCATTCACCTTATTTATGCGGTCCTGACACGATGAAAGCTTCTGCTGAACTGGCGGCAGACCGCTCCCTAAATCTTTTTTGCCACGTGGCAGAAACCCTCAAAGAGGTTGAAGAAATCAAGACTCGCTTTGGAGTTTCACCGGTTGAACATCTAAACGATCTTGGGATACTCGGCGAAAAATTTGTGGCAGTACATTGTGTTCATGTTGGGGCTCATGACATGGATTTGTTGGCCGAAACGAAAACCAAAGTTGTTCATTGTCCCGAGAGCAACATGAAACTAGCTTCAGGAGGGGCTCCCATAGCTGACATGCTCCGTCGATCCATCTGTGTCGGCGTAGGGACCGACGGGCCGGCCAGTAACAACAACTTGGATCTCTTTGAAGAAATGAGGGCCGCAGCTCTGATGGGCAAACTATTGACGTCCAATCCTCGAGCAGTCGATGCACGGTCCGTGCTGCGCATGGCCACGAAAGGAGCCGCCGGAGTCCTGTGTATTTCGGAAAAGGTAGGCTCCTTGCAGGAGGGAAAGTTGG
>JAUPKT010000223.1 GCA_030837305.1 Thermodesulfobacteriota bacterium | reverse complement strand
TCTTGGTCCTCCACCATGAGACAAGTGGCGTCTGAGTGATTGATAATATACTTGACCTGACCCAGGTGGCTGTCAGGGAAGATGCCCACCGCGGCGCCGCCGAGAGCTTGTATGGCCAATTCAGAGTATAGCCATTCCGGACGGTTGTCGCCCAGGATAGCAATCTTATCACCGGGAGTGTACCCGAGCGTTACCAATCCCAGTGCAAGATCCCTTACGTTGTCGAAGTACTGCTGCCACGTGACGGACTGCCAGATGCCAAATTCTTTTTCTCTGAGAGCCACCTTGTCGTGTCCGTATTGCCTGGCCTTTTGTTTCAGGAAGTGCAGCAGAGTTTCAGCCATTTGTTGAACCAATCAAGTTGTTATTCTTTCATGATTTTCTTGAGGGAGGCCTCATCACAGCGATCAAGGCCTCCCTGAACTACATTACTCAACAGTGATCCAGTCTGATACCGGCTCAAAGATCTTCTTCTCTACGTTTGCTTTCCACACTCTTGCGACAGGGAACTTGTTGTTGTTGATGGTATATGGGGCAGACAGACCGCCGCTGTCGAAGTCCTTGATCGACGCCAGCGCCTTGACCAAACCTTCCCCATTAAGCTGCCCTGCCTTATCGGCCTTCTTGAGACATTCAACAAAAATGAGGCCTGTCATGAAGCCCTGCATGTATGAATTGTCTCGGTATGCAACCTTGGGATGCACTTTCTGAGAGTACTCCCTGATTTTTTTGATCATGGGAACGTCTTCGTTCCACCAATACATGTACGGATTGACCGCCATGTACCCCTCGGCCAACGGCCCCAGGTTGTCGATGATCATCTTGGAAGCACCCCAGAACGTACCCATGAATTTTGTCTTCATGCCGAAGTCACGGCATTGTTTTATAACCGTTTGAACAGGATCCACCACGAAGCCTTGGAAGATAACAAAGTCGGGGTTCTTTCTCTTGAGATCCAGGACTTGGGAGGTCACGTCGACTGCCCCCACTTGTGCAACGGCCTCGCCTACCAGGTCTAGTTTAAGCTTTTTGCACATTTCTCGAGCAGCCGGAATGGGGTCCTTTCCGAATTCCGTATCACTGTAGAAAAAGGCTACCTTAGCCCCTGGTGATTCTTTCGCTATGTACTTCAGCAGTACTCCAAACATGTCTGCATACGTTGGACCAGGAACAAAGATAAAAGGATTACCTGCTGCATCTGCAAGTTCACCGGAGAATGATGTTGAACTATAGAGAATTTTGAATCGATCTTTTATCTCGGGGGCCATTGCCTTCCCGAGCCCCGTGCTTTCACCGTACATAATCATGGGGTTGTCCCTGCTCATGATTCTCTTGAAAGCGGCAATTGCCACATCTAATTGGTACTGTCCGTCCTCCATAATGTATTTTATTTTCTTGCCGTTTATTCCGCCGGCTTCATTGGCCATCATGAGGGCGTCTTCGAGACCGGCGTTAATGTTTACTCCTGCGAAGGCAAACCTGCCGGTGATGGGCTGAACCGCACCCACCTTGATTTCTCCTTGAGCAAATGCGACACCTGCACACAGTATGCAAAGCACGCAAATCATTATTTTTGTCAAAAGCTTCGTGAGACACATGACCTTCTCCTTTACTTCAGTGATATAAGCAGCGGCATATGACGCCTCAGCCCTCTGATGAAAACTTATCAATTCAATGGTCCGTAATCGGAGAATCTCTTGGGGTCATGGAGCTTGCCTAACTGAACCCCGGTCTCTTAAAGGAGCCTTAGTAAGAAAATGGCCACAGAGAAAAGAAATTCTTTACTCGGTGCCATATCTCAGCCAGGCCATGAGGTTCGAAGATGAGAAATCCGACGATCAAAGACCCAAACACTACTTCTTTCATTGGGATGAAATGCTGTCCGATGCTCGGAAAGAAATCCTTCCCCATGCTGGTCAACACATTGAGAAGCTCTGGGACCAGCGTCATGAAGATCGCTCCAAAGATCGATCCTATGACACTGCCTAGTCCGCCCACAATGACCATGGCCAAGTACTGGATCGAAAGGGAGAATGGAAAATGTTCCGGAGTGATCACCTTTATAAACCCCACCCATAGTCCACCTGCGACACCAGCGTAAAAAGAACTCACAGCAAATGCTGCCAATTTGTACCTAAAAAGGTTGATTCCCATTATCTCGGCAGCAAGATCCCTGTCCCGAATGGCAACGAAGGCTCGGCCCCATTTCGTCCGCACAAGGTTTCGAGCGAACCCGACCGCTATTACCACAATGAACAAGGTGATGTAATAGAAACTTTTCTCGGTATCGAACACGAAATGGCCAATTCGAGGGGGAGGCACATTGATGCCTCTTATCCCCCGCGTCATTGATTCCCAATGCACGAAGACAAATTCAAAGATGAACTGTGCGGCGAGAGTGGCAATGCACAAATAAAGGCCCTTGACCCTCAATGAAGGTATACCTATCACCATACCGGCACCGGCCGATACAAGCCCGGCAAGGGGCAGTGCCAACCAAAAGGAAAAGTCCAATCGTGTCATCAATATGGCTGTGGCGTAGCCACCTACCCCTATGAAGGCAGCGTGCCCTAGAGAGATCTGACCTGTGAACCCGGTAAGAAGATTGAGGCCAACTGCTCCTATGACCGCAATCCCTATGAGGTTTGCCACGTACATGATATATGCATTGGAAATCCAGGGGAGCACACAGAGAAAAAGGAGAAGAACTGCAAGCCAAAACTTTACAAAAAAAGTTTGGAATATTTCCTCATCGTCTAGGTAAGATTCCTTGAAATCACCGCAGCGCATTAACGTGTCCTCAGGTACTCTGGAACCTATCGCTTACGCATTGTGAAGCCACAGATTACACTCGCTCGATCAATGTTTTTCCAAAAATTCCATAGGGTCTGATCATCAGTATGATCACCAGGACCGCGAATGGCACTACTTCTTTGATTCCACCGCCCACCATGGCGTCGAGATACACCCCTGCCAGGTTTTCGAGGATCCCGATGATAAATCCGCCCACGATGGCTCCTATAATGCTGTCTAAGCCACCCAAGATAATGACCGCCAAGACCTTGAGGCCAATATGGCCCAGATGGATGCTCACTCCGCTAATGTTCCCGATGATGATTCCGCCAATTGCCGCAGTGATTGCAGCAAAACTCCATGATAGGGCAAACACCCTCTTGACGCTGATACCCATGGAGAGAGCCGCCTGTTGATTCGTCGCGGTGGCCCGCATTGCCAAACCAGTTCGGGTGTAGCGAAAAACACACGTAAAGATGATCGTACAGACCACTGCAAAGATGAACCCCCAGAGGAGCCCCGATGGTACGATGGCAATTCCCAAGTCCAGAGGTTGAGGGGGGAAAATCTGAGGGAACGAACGGTATTGAGGAGACCAAATAAGGTGAGTTAAACCGTTCAGAATGCTCGCGAGACCTATGGTGACCATGATCACGGCGATGATGGGTTCTCCAATTAATGGACGAAGAATGATTCTTTCGATGACCACCCCCAACACAGCCGCAAAAACCAGTGTAACCGGGAGTGCAAGGTAGAAAGGCGCCCATGAGTCGCCCATGACGGTGAGACACACGAAGGCTCCGAGGGTCATGAACTGGCCCGTTGCGAGATTGAGGATGCTCGTAGCCTTGTAAATCAGGACATAACCGAGCGCTATGATCCCATATACCCCCCCAGTGGCTAAACCGCTGATAATGACTTGCAGGATAATGTCCATGACAAACTCCAGCTTCGGGTTCTAGCTGCCGACCGTTGAGGGTCACCGTAAATCGAACAATTTTTTAGCTGCTGTTGATGAATTGGTTACGCCGGTCCGGTCCCATGAAGGAGGGCTATCGGTAAAGAGGATTAGGACCGCAACTTCGAAGCAGAGACTACACGAAAAAACCGTGGCGTGTCAACGGATATTGACGGCACGCTTCGGCATCCTGATCCGATTTGTGATCCTCGTGGTACAGAACCCTGTCAAGAAAGAGTCCGTGAGCCGGCGCGGTTTGGCCGGCATTGGAACGATCCCGTGACATCAGAATGGCTTTCAGATCCTGCTGAGTTATTCTTCCTCTCCCGACCATAACGAGAGTGCCGACAAGACTGCGAACCATACGCCGGAGAAAACCGGATCCCCTGACGG
>JAUPKT010000222.1 GCA_030837305.1 Thermodesulfobacteriota bacterium | reverse complement strand
TTGAAGCCCACCAAAGAATGATTTACATGGGGTGGGAGAATTTCCATGCCCATGTTCCTGCATTCCGAGATGTAGAGGGTTATCTTGTCCGTGTTCGTTGATTCGCAGCTTAACTGGGCGGCCATGAATTCCGGTGTGTAGTGGGTTTTGAGAAATGCCGTCTGGTACGTCACCATGGCATAGGCGGCTGAGTGGGACTTGTTGAAGCCATACCCCGCGAATTTCTCCATCAACTCAAATATGTACGACGCCTTTTCCGGATCGATCTTATTCTTTGCGGCCCCTTTCTCAAACCTGCTCTTTTGTTCAGCCATTTCGGCGGGCTTCTTCTTTCCCATGGCCCTTCTCAGGAGATCGGCTTCTCCGAGGCT
Organism: Thermodesulfobacteriota bacterium; assembly: GCA_030837305.1. Taxonomy (GTDB): domain Bacteria; phylum Desulfobacterota; class Desulfomonilia; order Desulfomonilales; family Desulfomonilaceae; genus JAUPKT01. The sequence continues at coordinate 4,321 of JAUPKT010000222.1, read as the reverse complement.
ATAGTCAGCCAGGGCAGTGGCTATGCTCATGACCTGCTCCTGATACACAATGACCCCGTACGTCTCTGAGAGGATCGTTTCAAGTTCAGGAAGCGGGTATTCCATGGGGGTGCGCCCGTGTTTGCGATTGATGAAGTCATCGACCATGCCGGACTCGAGTGGTCCCGGCCTATAGAGTGCCAATATTGCGATGAGGTCCTCGAACACCGAGGGTTTGAATTTGGTGAGGACATCCCGCATGCCCGATGATTCGAGCTGGAAGATTGCGAGGGTGTCGCCTCTTGAAAGCAGTTCGAATGTCTCTCGATCATCAAGGGGGATCTCGGTTATGTTGACGTCGATGCCTCTTGATTGGCTTATGAGTTTGACTGCTTTGTCGATCACCGTGAGAGTTTTGAGGCCCAGAAAATCGAACTTAACGAGTCCGATCTTTTCGACCCAGGTCATGTCGTACTGGGTTACGGTTTCACCCTTGTTCCCTACGTAGAGCGGCAGGTGTTCCACCAAAGGCCTATCCGAAATGACGATACCCGCTGCGTGGGTTGAGGCGTGTCGAGTCAGCCCTTCTAAGCATCGCGCTGAATTGATGAGATCTTTGATGTCAGAGGAGCCCTCCATGAGTTCTTTGAGGCGCGGCTCTTCTTTCAGGGCCGAATCGAGAGTCATTTTGAGGGTATCGGGAATGAGCTTAGAGATTTTATCGGCTTCGGCATAAGAGATCCCCAGGACTCGTGCAGTGTCTCGCACCACTGCCTTGGCTTGCATCCTCCCGAATGTGGTTATCTGGGCTACATTATCTTTCCCATATTTATTGGAAACATACTCTATGACCTTTTCCCTGCCCTCCGTGCAGAAGTCAACGTCGATGTCCGGCATGCTCCGACGCTCCGGATTGAGGAACCGCTCGAAAAGGAGATTGTAGCGAATGGGATCTATATCGGTAATACCGAGACTATACGCAGCCAATGATCCCGCAGCGGAGCCGCGGCCGGGCCCCCCCGGGATGCTGTTATTCTTTGCAAACTGAATAAAATCGGCAACGATGAGCAAGTAGCCTGAGAATCCCATGTCTTGTATGAGCCTTATTTCGTGCTCGAGCCTCTTGCGATATTGCTCTTCTGTTGGGGAATTGACCCCGTTCAGCCCAACCATTTTTCGCAACCGTGTCTCCAAACCCTGTCGTGCATCTTTGGCTAAACGCTCCCGGAGGGTTTCACCGGTTCCCAAGTCAAATCGGGGCATGTGGAGACTACCGAACTCGAGCAGAAGGTTGCATCGGTCAGCTATTTCAATCGTGTTCCTCAGTGCTTCCGGCACGTCTTGCCATTCATGGGCCATTTGCTGTGGGGACTTGAAGTAGAATTGATCCGACTCAAAGCTGAGCCTCTTGGGCTCGTCCAGTTTCTTTCCCGTCTGAATACAGAGAAGGATCTCATGTGCCCGATAATCGGATTTTTCCATGTAATGACAATCGTTCGTAGCGACTAACGGCACGTTCATGGTCTTGGAAAGCCTTATCAAACCTTCATTGGCTTTTCTTTGGTCATCCAAGCCGTTTTGCTGTATTTCCAGATAGTATCGACCGTCATTGAAAACGCTCTTGAACCAATCCACCCTTCCAGCCGCGGTCTTTTCATCACCGGCAAGCAGCCTCGCCGGAACCTCGCCGGCCAGACAAGAACTGAGGCAAATCAGGCCTTCGTTGTATTGTTGCAGGAGTTCGTCATCGACCCTGGGCTTGTAATAGAACCCCTCCGTATAGCCCAGCGTGACCAGACGGCAAAGGTTCCGATAGCCTTTCTCGTTTTCGCAGAGGAGCACGAGGTGATACGACGTTGGTCGGCCAGGAATCGTGGTCTGGTGGAACCTTGACCCCGGGGCAACATATACCTCGCAACCGATAATTGGTTTCAGGCCGCCCGCTTGGACTTGAGAATAGAACTCCATTGCCCCAAACAAATTCCCGTGATCCGTGACCGCCAGTGCGGGCATTTTATATTCCTTGGCCTTGGCGATGACATCAGGGAACCTTATGGCGCCGTCAAGGAGCGAGTATTGGGTGTGCAGATGAAGGTGGACAAAGTCTCCGCGGGGCATGATGACCTACTATATTATTGAAACTATTGATCTTTCTAATTTCCAATTTGAACCATATCACTCCGTTCACCGGCTTGCAATCCCTTTTCGCCTCACCAAGGTCTATCGGGCTGATGGGCTGACCTGCGTTGGGTTTGGACAATTGTTCAGGTTGTGTTTGTCCTGATAAGCGCAAATTATCGTAAAGATATTGACATTGTTTCATACGATAGATTAGAATGCATGGAGCCGGAGTGTGAGCTTGTTTTTATACTGTGGAGCGTTGTCTTTCTCCCGTGTAGGGAAACAAGCAGACTCCCTCGACTCGGTGCATGATAGGTGACCGTGAATCATTCTTCATCAAGGCGCCGTGAAACGGCGTCGTTTCCTGGTTCATTCATTGCTGCCTTGCTTGGGTGGTTTGTGTCTTTCTGCGAACATATCGGAAGAGCGGTCATGATTCTGGGCTCTTCAATTGTGTGGAGTTTCAGACCTCCGGTCCGCATTCGGCAACTATTTCAGCAGTTAGACTTCGTAGGGGCCCAATCAACATTTCTCATTGCCATAACCGGGGCCTTCACGGGCATGGTCAGTGTCTTGCAGGGCTACCATGGCTTACATCGGTACGGCGCCGAGTCAATGGTGGGCGCCACTGTTGCTCTTGCGCTTTCCCGGGAATTAGGGCCGGTGCTTTCTGCGCTCATGGTTATTGGACGTGTAGGGTCGTCTTTCACCGCCGAGTTAGGGAGTATGCGCAACACGCAGCAGATAGACGCTTTGACAAGTATGGCGGTGGAACCGATTCAATATCTCATCGCCCCACGCATTCTTGCTTCAATAATAGCGTTGCCTCTTCTCACACTTATTTTCTGTTTCTCGGGGATGTTTGGCGGTTACTGGATTGCTGTGGGGTACCTGGGATTGGACGAAGGGATGTTCATGTCCAGTATTCGGTACTACCTTGACCTGGAAGATGTCGTTCACGGCTTGACGAAGGCGGTCGTTTTCGGCCTGATCTTTTCCCTGGTTGCCACGTGTGAGGGATACTACGTCAGGGGTGGCGCCAAGGGAGTAGGATTGGCTACTACGAGGTCGGTCGTGGTCTCGGCGGTATCGGTGCTCATAGCAGACTATGTGATGACAACGTTGATGTTTCGTTAGGACTCGGTCCTGGAGGCCATGACTGCAATCATAACAGTTCAGAGGCTTTGTAAGAGCTTTGAGGGACAGCAGGTCTTAACGGGCTTGGAATGTGCAATCGAGCAGGGAACGATTACGACCATCATGGGGCTTTCCGGGGCCGGTAAGTCCGTGCTTTTGCGGCTCCTGGTGGGTTTGGAGAGACCGGACAGCGGTGCAATTTTCCTCGATAACGAGGACATGGTTTCCATGAGTGGCAAAAGGCTAAACACCGTCCGTCGCAGATTCGGGGTGTTGTTTCAGGATACCGCCCTTTTTGACTCCCTGTCTGTGCTGGAGAACGTTGCCTTCCCGATACGGGAGCATAGACGATTGCCTGAGGCTCAAGTGAAGGAAATGGCGGAAGAGAAACTATCCATGGTCGGCATGTTGGGTCATCGAGCCAAGTATCCTGAGGAACTCTCAGGAGGCATGCGAAAGAGAGTGGGATTGGCACGAGCATTGGCGCTGGATCCTGAGATCGTGTTCTTCGATGAACCTACTTCCGGCCTGGATCCCATCACGAGGGCAGCTATTTACAAACTAATGGAACGCACTCATCGACACAGCATGGGCACGTATGTGCTGGTAAGTCACGACCTGGAGGGTGTTCTCGAAATCTCTGATGAACTGATGATGCTCTGGGACGGAAGCATCGTTTCCAGCGGCTCACCCTCTGAGATCCGGAGCAGTGAGAACCCGGTCGTTCGCCAGTTTGTCGCGGGCTCGGTGGATGGGCCCATCGATGTCGAAATGACCAATTAGGGATTAGGTTTATGAACAAGTTCTCTCTCCACGCGAAAGTAGGGGTCTTTTTTTTGATCGGGATCGCTATTTTTGCCTACCTCTGGTTCAAGGTGTTCGACATAGAGATGAAACAGGGATTCATCCTGAACGCCCGTTTCAAATCAGTGGAGGGTCTGCCCAAAGATGCACAGGTTCAGATGGCTGGAATAAAGATTGGGAGTGTCAAAGACGTACGATTTGATCCGGAATCCGGCAAAGCCGCAGTAAGTATGATGATAAACGACGCATATCGCAACAGTATTCCCGAGGGATCGCGTTT
>JAUPKT010000221.1 GCA_030837305.1 Thermodesulfobacteriota bacterium | reverse complement strand
GTGAAGGAGCAAAGACGACGTCTCCGGGAGTTATTGTGGCAAGAACGAGGTGCGCCAAAGCATCCTTTGCCCCCAGGGTGGCGACAACTTCCTTCTCCGGATCGAGTTCTACACCGTAACGTCGCTTCCACCAATCCGCGAATGCCAGCCGAAGCTTTGGAATGCCCATGGAGGCGCTGTATCTATGATTTCTCGCATTGTGAACCGCCTCCACGGCTTTGTTGACAATGTGCTCCGGAGTCGGGATGTCTGGATTGCCCATACCAAGGTCGATAATGTCTTCTCCAGCGCGCCTGAGCTTCATTTTGAGTTCATTCACGATCTGAAAGACATAGGGAGGCAGCCTCTTTATTCTTCTAAATTCCTCCAAAATTACCTCCGGTTCTCATTCATGTTATTACCCAAACCTCTTATTTTACCCGGAACAATAGTCTCCGGCAAGAATAGCCCGAGCGTAGGGCGATCTTCGATGGGATTGGTCATAGAGGAATAAATGTTCTTCCGACACGGAAACCATACTGTCCGTCAAGAGCAATTCCATACAAACATGCCCTGCCGGAGCCCCTTCGTGAGGATGAATCCATAACATACGTGACATTCGAAATCCAGTTTCTTTCAGTGCGTTCTTAATGCCGCCGGCGGCGGAGGCTGGATAAATAATACACAAACGACCATCCTTCCGGAGTAAGCGGCCAGAAACGCCGAAAAAAAGAGGGATGGGCATCATCAGTTGATGTCTTGAAAGCGCTTTCTCATGCTCGAGGTTTATCCGACCTCTGCCCGGCTCATAGTACGGCGGGTTAGAGACCACCATGTCAAAGGTCCTATGACGAAAAAACCGGTCCGCCTTCGTCACGTCTCCCCTCACGATCAAAACCTGGGAGTCAAGTCTATTCAGCCGTGCCCCTCTTGCAGCTCGATGGGCGAGATCTTTCTGAATCTCGATTCCTATTACCCTTATTGACGGCTCCCGGATTGCCATCCCAAAGGCTATGACGCCGCAACCCGTACCGGCATCCATGATCCGCTCGTGAGCAATGGGCCGAGCAAACCATGTTAGGATTATCGCATCTTCACTGACTCGATAACCCTTGAGAGCCTGTATGACCCGAACTTTGTTGCCGAGAATCCCGTCAACCGATTCGCCGGATCGTTGAGATTCCACTATACCCATAAAAAGTGTCTTGTTGATGCCGGGCTGCACCGTGAGAGGGTCGGCACTTCATTGCTTGGTGTCGAACACATTCAGTATCAGCCCGGAGGACAGCTTGGGATAAAAATACGTGGATTTGTGAGGCAGCTTGTGTCCGAGTTCTGCTGCTGCACGCATTTGGTCCACGCGTGTAGGATTTAAGATGAAGCTGAGCTGCACCTTACCACCCAGCGCCTTCTTCAGAGCCTCCTGTGCCAGGGGGCTATATTCTATTCTGCCTTCACAAGATGCCTTATCCAGACCAAAGCCATGGCCAAGGATGAGTTCCCCCAAAATGGTAACATCCAAGTCCCTGAGACTGGAGGGGATTTCCGGACTTATGAATTCATCTATCGATGCTGAGTCTTTTAACTTGAGAAGTCTCAAACACTCATCGCCATGAGCAGCGAGGCCAAATCGGCCTCCCTCTGCGGCTCCTGCTTTGAGTCTCTCCAGCATTTTTCGTGACGCCTCTCCCTTGTCTCCATTCCACGCACAAAGCTCTTCAATCTCGAACGATGCCGACAATCTTTCCAGTGTCTTCGTCAAATCAAAGTCTTCCAAACCTTTAACCATGCGGTGTGCAGGGAGAATGGTGAGGCCCGGATGGTTCATAGCTGTGAGATACATCATAACAAACTCATGGTCGCGGCCTGGAACAGGTTCTTGAGACCTCTCCATCTCAGCCTTGAAAGCTCTGGCCGTTTCGTACCTATGATGGCCATCGGCAATAAAAATGCTTTTCCCAGCCATGAAATCAATGATTCGGGAGAGGACGGCTTCGTCCTTGATCATCCACACCCTGTGAATCGACCCGTCTGCATCTCTGATTTCGTATCGGGGTTCTTCCTTCAGGACGGACCGGTAGACCTGTACCATCACATTTGATTCATCATCGAAAAGACCATGAATAGGGGTAAGATTCGATCGACAGGCCCTGAGCAATCTCAATTGATCCTCTTTGGGACCTTCGTAAGTCTTTTCATGTGGCAAGACTTTGCCTCGTCCGTAGTCATCGACTTTCACAAGACCCACTATTCCGTCAATAGTCTGAAATCCTCCCTCCGGCACCTGAAACTGCATTTGGTACACGGCAAGTCCCGGTTCTTTCTCGGAGACCAGCACGCCCTGTTCCATCCATTCTCGTAGGGTCGTGGCAGCACGCGTGTATCTGTCATCGGTTTCTGAGTCTGTTTCGTATTGTTTTCCCAATACAAGCCGTATGATGTTGAGAGGATGCGATTGATAGAAGGACTCTTGTTCCTCAGAGGATATGACGTCGTAGGGGGGAGTGATCAGCTTGTCCAGTTCAGCATTGAGATCTTGACGATAATGCGTGATGTGAAATGGTCTCAGGAGAGCCATGAGAGAAACCTCCAATTATTGAACACCCGGATGTGTGTTGCGTCGGTCAGGATAAAAACATGTAACGACCGGACCACTCTGCGGGTCGGAAAGAATTTGTCTCGTCCTCGCAAGGATTCGATCGCAAAACGACTTGAATTTGTCCGTTGTAGGCACGGAACCTTGTGGGTCGTGGAGGCAAGTTCTAATTTCCGGCGGTGATCAACGATGTTCCCAGCCCAGAATCAATATTCATACGTGTAAGATATCATGCTATCGACGCGCCGGTCAACAGGGGTTATGACACGAAATTTTCCACATATCCGGTGCAGCTTTAAGATCTTTTTGCGGACAGCCCGGAGGATTGCATCAGTAGATCCTCCATTGCAGCAAGGCCTCTGGGATAATGCCGCGTTTGACTCAGCACGAAAAGTCTACTTCTCCAAAGCCGGCGAATCCAACCACAGACCCGTGACAAGAGCGTTTGGTTTGTTTGAGTCCAGGACGAGCTTCACGAGCACATCGTCCTTTTCCTTGGTAAAATGGCACTTGAAAAGATGAATGTAATTGCCTTTCTGGACGTAATACCCCAAATAATTCATCATCCTTACTTTTCCTAAGCTCTTCTGAATCTTTTTCTGAAGATTCAAGAAATTTTCTCTGGTTTGGACTTCCTTCATCACAGGCGAAAACTCGCTGGAATATTTGGAGAAGTCACCCTGCGCGAGACCATCAAAAATGTTCTCGAGTAGCTCGTTGGGAGGCTTGGGTTTGCCGGTTTCTTTCGCCGTTTGAGACAATCCGGGCAACGGAGCGACGAGGAGAGTCAAGAATACAGTGGTTAAGAGACACCATCGCAAAAAAAATCGTCTATTAG
>JAUPKT010000220.1 GCA_030837305.1 Thermodesulfobacteriota bacterium | reverse complement strand
TTGCCATGTGAACTCCCTGAGGGTTTTTAACATGGACCAGGAACGATAGATCGGTTGGTCCTATGACGTGTCTTCACTCTGCCCAATTCAAACTGTCCAGTCAAGTTATCGTAAGCTCCTTAAATGTGGCCGTCCGCGCGGGCAATATGCCAATGCTCACCAGACCCCGATCACTCAAGAACAACTGGTCGGTTGTTGGCGCTCACCATCCGTCTTGGCACTCGTTGCGCCATGCGCACAGTGATTCGCCGCAGTTTTCAATAGCCTTGAAACAAGGGCTATTCCCTTCCACCTCTTGAATAACCTTGATAAGGTTTTCCTTGCGATATCGGGAGATGTTCTTGATTCCTAGGCCTCTGGCTTTCTCTTTTACTTGTTTGATTGTCATTTTTAGCTCCTAATAATAAATAGTTAAAAGTAAAAACTCATTAATAAATGTAGCTATTAGCTATATTAGATTTAAAAAGCAAGTATAAAATGTGTTAAAATGGTCAATTAGTGAAATAAGTATCATAATAACAAGTCCATACGTTTCAGATGAAATTCTCCGTGACGCGCACGGCTGATTCCACTGAAAGCAATCGTCGATGACATTATATTTCACTTGCTTGTTTTCGAATCACCTGATTTAACGATCGAGTCGTACATTGAGAATTGGGCAAGCTTGCGTCAACTATACAAATTGTGCCGGGAAAATTACTCCCGAGACCCAAAATGTTTGCTGGAGCAAAGAGTTCGATTCCGAAGGAGTGAGGTGGTTCGTATGAAAACAGATTTTGGTCCGATAGAGTTTATTCCCGGAAAAAACTTTGGGCGATATCCTTTTTGTCATTCGCTCTATGTAAAGGCTGACCGCAGGGTCATCGTCGATCCAGGGTCAGATCGCGGCCATCTGAGGGATGTTGTTTCAAAGAGGCGGGTAGACTGCGTGTGGCTTTCACATGCGCATGAAGACCACTTCAAAGATCTTGATCTCTTTATGGATTGCGCATTGTGGGCACCCCAAAAGGGGGCGAGATCTCTGGAAAGCCTTGACGATTTATTCGATGCCTACGGGATGGAGTCCGGGGAGAGGCAGATCTTTTTGGAGCCCATGCTTCGAGATTTTCATTACAAACCTCGTTGTGTAGATCGCTATTTTTTTCATGAGGAAGTCATCGATCTTGGAGGGGTGACGGTCCAGGTTATTCCGACGCCTGGACACACCGCTGGGCACTGTTCTTTCCTTTTTCCAGAACAGGAGGTTTTGTTTCTGGGAGATTACGACCTCACCCCTTTTGGGCCGTACTACGGTGATGTAGATTCGGACATTGATGAGACGATTGCTTCGGTGAACAAGCTTCGATCGCTCCCTGCAAAAGTTTGGCTTGCCTCCCACGAGACGGGGGTTTTTGAAACAGATCCTGGGCCGCTCTGGGACCGGTACCTGAATATCATTGAGGAACGTGAAGCGCAGCTCCTGGAGTTCTTAAAACGATCCCCGACCATGCCACAAATTGTTGATGCCTGCATCATATATGGCAAGAAACGGGAACCGGCATGGTTTTTTGAGTTTGGTGAGCGGATGCTCATGGGCAAGCATCTTGAGAGACTTATCACGCAGGGCTGCGTAGCTCTCAATAATGGCTCGTATCAGTTAATCGATTCGTGACACGAAAGAGGGTTTTTTATGTGGGACTAGGAACTCTGCCTCCGTTTGACATTAGTCCTTATGAAATCCACAATGTCTTGGGTTCGTGTGCCGGGACCGAAGATCTCTGCAATGCCGCCATCTTTCAACGCTTGCACGTCCTCTACGGGTATTATGCCGCCACCGAGAATCAGAACATCTTCGACGTTGTTTTCCTGAAACAAAGAAGCAACTTTTGGGAAGAGGTAGTCGTGGGCCCCAGATAACGAACTGAGGCACACTACATCGGCATCCTCCTGGACACAGGCACGAAAAATGGCTTCCGGTGTTTGCCTAAGGCCGGTATAGATAACCTCCATTCCGGCATCTCGAAGAGCCCTCGCCACCACCTTAGCTCCTCGGTCATGGCCGTCCAAGCCCGGCTTTGCCACGATTACCCTTATTCTTTGTTCCATCTCTCATTATCCTCCACATTCAAACGATTCATGTGTCCCCCGTGCACGGTCCCGCCACGTCCACGATGATGCCGCCCTCGACTGAACAGCAATCTCTGAAGCCGACACAGCACCTGCGAAAGCCCTCTTTTTTTCAGAGCGGTATGTTGCCATGCCTCCGATGGGGTTTTTCTTCCACCTTGTTTTCCAACTGCTCGAAGGCCACAATCAAGGTTTTTCTCGTGTCTTTCGGAAAGATGACTTGATCCACGAACCCTAGTTGGGCGGCTCGATAGGGACTGGCAAATTTGGAGATGTAATCCTCGATCAGTTCGCTTCTGCGAGACTTCGGATCCTCGGCGGAAGATATTTCTTTCCGGAACAGGATCTGAATAGCACCTTCGGGTCCCATCACGGCGATTTCAGCGCTGGGGAAGGCAAGATTTATATCAGCTCGCAAGTGTTTGCTCGACATGACCACGTATGCGCCGCCATAGGCTTTGCGTGTTATCAAAGTCACCTTTGGGACAGTGGCTTCTGCGTAAGCATAGAGTATTTTGGCCCCGTGTTTAATTATGCCGCCATGTTCTTGTTGGGTTCCCGGCAAGTAACCCGGCACATCCAGCAAAGTCCAAAGCGGGATGTTAAAAGCGTCACAGAATCTTACGAATCGGGCACATTTTACCGAAGCCTCCGTGTCAAGACAACCCGCCATCCACATGGGCTGATTAGCGACAATCCCTACTGTTTTTCCATTCAATCTTCCAAAACCGGTGATCAGATTTCGCGCATAGTGTTCATGGACTTCGAAAAAGTGCTGATCATCCAAGACCGGCACAATCAACTTCTTCATGTCGTACGGTTTTCGGGAATTTTCGGGGATAATGGCATCCAGTTCCGGAACGAGCCTATCCGGGGGATCATCAGTCGGTACCACCGGGGGCTTTTCTCGATTACTGTTGGGCAAGAATGAAAGAAGTCCTCGTACCTTCTCGAGGGTCATTTTTTCTGATGGAAAATGGAAATGGCACACACCGGAAACCTTTCCATGTACTTTGGCGCCTCCAAGACTCTCCGGATCGATTATCTCACTCGTTACTTCCTTAATGACCTGTGGGCCCGTAATGAACATATAGCTTGTCTTCTCGGTCATAAAGATGAAGTCGGTCACGGCGGGTGAGTATACGGCTCCACCCGCGCAGGGCCCCATAACGACTGATATTTGTGGGATTACTCCCGATGCTCTTACATTACGGTAAAATACTTCTCCGTACCCGCCTAGGCTCTCCACGCCTTCCTGTATCCGTGCTCCGCCGGAATCGTTTATGCCAATGAGTGGAAAACCGTTTCGGTATGCCAGGTCCATAACTTTGCAAATTTTTTGTGCATGAGTGAACGAAAGGCTCCCGCCAAAAACGGTAAAGTCTTGGGCGAACACGTAAACCCCTCGTCCATTGATACGACCGAATCCAGTAACGACCCCTTCCCCGGGAATCTGGTTGCCCGCCATACCAAAGTCGGTGCATCTATGGCACACAAACTTGTCAAATTCTTCAAATGAACCGTCGTCCAGGAGTTCAAGGAGTCTTTCCCGTGCAGTCATCTTACCGGCCTGGTGTTGCTTGGCAATCTTGTCCGGTCCCCCTGCTTGGTCTGATTCATCTAATCTCTTAACCAACTCCTCGAACTTATCCTGTATAGCGGTCATAATGTTTCTCTCCTCATGGGTAAATTTTTTAGACGGCAAAATGGCTTTCAGTCCTTGATGGCCCGTCTTGGCAACTCGTGTCTTTTCTTAGCGGATTTGAAATGCCGACCTCAAGACAGAATCTCTTTTGTCACGAGCCCTACCTGCGTGATGTTTTCAACTATATGGACACCTGCATCCCTCAACGCAGAAATCTTTCCACCAGCGGTCCCGGATGCTCCCGAAATAATAGCTCCCGCATGTCCCATGCGTTTGCCTGGCGGGGCAAGTCGGCCAGCTATATAGGCAACAACAGGTTTATTGAATTCCGTCCGAATGAACTCGGCCGCTTGTTCTTCTGCGGAGCCTCCAATTTCGCCTATGAGAACGACTGCTTCCGTTTCAGGATCGTCTTTGAAAAGGGTCAGTGCGTCAATAAAACTTGTTCCTACGACAGGGTCTCCGCCCAATC
>JAUPKT010000219.1 GCA_030837305.1 Thermodesulfobacteriota bacterium | reverse complement strand
ATAGGCCGCTAATGCGCATAATATGATGCAAGACCTTGAATGTTAACCAGAAGGGTAACGAAAAATGGAAACGACACTGACCGCCATAGAAATGACAGGAACGATCAATGAATATAACGAATTGCAACTGGACGACATCCTTCCCATCCCAGGCCCCAGACGTGTACGTGTCATTGTCATGTATTCAGGGGTAGATCAGAGCGACGAAAACCAATGGTTGCATGCGGCTTCCCAAAGTCCTGCCTTCGACTTTTTAAAAGACCCTGGAGAGGATATCTATACCCTGATTGACGGGAAACCATACCATGACGAAGTATAAAGTTGTTCTCGTACCCTTCCCCTTCGATGACCTTTCCAGCGCCAAAGTTCGTCCCGCCGTGTGCCTTAGTGAACTGATTGGGCCGTATGACCATCTCATATTGGCTTTCATCACAAGCTGCATTCCAGCGGGCCTACTGAAAACCGATTTAGTCATTGACTCGAAGGACCCGGACTTTGCCTCAACAGGGCTACGGGTTTCCTCTACACTTCAACTGCACCGCTTGATGACAGCCACAAAATCAATTCTGCTCCGTGAACTCGGTTCATTGGCGCCGGCGATGCAAGCTCAGGTGCAGACAAAACTCCGAGGTTTATTTGATTTGGATTAGGTCGGCCCGTGCCCGACAATTCGGCATGTTACATATTCGATGGTGGGGTAAAGATATGGTGGGCACGGCCCACTACGCAAGGCGCCATCCATGTCATCTCGACAGAGCCTTGCGACGAGAGATCCAATCAGGGCTCAAAATCTTGAGCCCCTACGGCGCATAATCGCCTCTACGTTACAGATTTCAGCGTATAAGCAGCCGGGTTGGATTTCTCCCGGGGGTCGAAATGACGTTGGTTCGTCCCCATAGCGGTGCTATGGGCTATTATGTGTGACCCCGCCGGGGTCCATAAATCCGCGTTGGTAAATACCGCCCCGCCAGCCCCGTATGGGGCGGCGTCAGAATAGCCCATGGCAGCGCCGTGGGTGTTGGGCCGGACGCAGATTCGCTGTCCTTATGATAGGGCCCTCCTATCCTCAGCGGCCCGGGTCGAATCAGTCTCTCTTTGATTTGAGAATCAGTTCAAAATGTTCATGGAGGGACGGGAGGTTTCGTGTAACGGTGTCCCACAATATCGCGTCACTGATTCCGAAATACTCGTGCACCACAAAATTCCTCATGGCACGCATGTCTGTCCAGGGGATGCCCGGATACTCGGCGCATACATCGTTTGGGATGTGGGTGGTCGCCTCCCCAATGATAGTCAGATTGCGAATGACGGCATCCACGGTACGTCTGTCCGCAACAAAGTCTTGAAACTCCATCCCGGAGATATACGAGCGGATTGCTTCGAGGGAGTCAAGTATATCCTGAACACGGAAAAGCAGTTGTCTAGGCGGCACGGACAGCCTCACTCAGGATTCGGTCTCTCAAGGCTTTGTGCAGTGCGTCGGGAGTGGTCAAATCAACGGATCTTCGCAGCATTTCCGACAGCAGACGTTGTAGACGCGCGAATTCGAAAAGGCCAATATGCGCCGTTGGTTCGAACTCCACCAGTATGTCCACATCACTTTCCGGACGGGCTTCACCTCTAACAACCGACCCGAAAAGATAGAGCGCCTTGACGTCGTAGTCCGCGAGGCGCTGGCGGTTTTTGCTCAGAATGGTCCGGATCTCCTCTGCCTCCATTTTTTTGACCTCCAACTCCTGAGGGATCAATTTTGGAGTTTTTTTGCCTGTCTCCATTCCCCCTTGATTCATGGCTGTTAATGTGAATCATTTTGTAGGGAGCGTCAAGGAATTGCGGCGATCTCACCCATAGCGACGCTATGGGCTATTATGTGTGACCCCTCAGGGGGCATAATCAATGGATCATAAACGCGAATCCTCAATAGCCTATTCAAGAATTTTGCAAAGGGCGTCGCCTAACTCCGATGTGAATGAAAAATGCGATATTCCGTAATGCTCCAGAAACAGTTTTCCTTTAGGACTGAGTATTATTGACATTATCAACAGAGCGGACGGTTTTTTGTTGTGTTTTTTCTCGTATAATTCAGCCTTTTTTGCGAGCGTATAAACGTCAGCTTCGCTTGCTTCCTGCCTTATTTCGAGAAAAACAAATTTGTCGTTCTTGACGATCATATTGATATCAACCTGAGCGTGCGGTATGTAAGCCATGCCTGTTTCATCATACTCGAAAACTTCCTCAACTTTGTAACCATAATCCCGTTTCAGTTCCCCCCTAACCTTGCGGCTAAAGTGCCTGTCTGTTGAAATGAAGCGGGCGGAACCACATTGGCCCAGGATGCGTTTTGTTCTCGCTTTTGATCTCTTCTCCCGAGCCTCTGGCGTAATTTCTTTGGGGATGCAATCTGTCATGATTCTTCCAATGTTATTTCCAACGTGACGGCAAATCCAACTCCGCAACTGGTCCATGTTTGAAGACTACCATAAGAGTGTCCGTCTTGGAATCATATGTAACGTTCATTGTTGGACTCCATATTTCGCCAGTTTACCAGTTCCAAAAACACTGCTCCTACTGAAATCCTTC
>JAUPKT010000218.1 GCA_030837305.1 Thermodesulfobacteriota bacterium | reverse complement strand
TAATAATCCGAGACAAAACGATAACGGTTCAGGAAGACCTCATAGGTACTGCAGACCTCCACATCACTGCCGATAGTCGGACATGGACCAGCTTCCTGGCAAAGGAGGCCAGCCTTCCCTGGGCGCTGATTTCCCGCAGGATCCGGATAAAAGGGTCTCCCAAGCTCATGAAGGCTTTCGCGAGATGTTTTCCTGCATAGCAAAGTTCAACACACCCGTTCCCTAAATTGTTGGACCGATCAAAGCATGGCTTCCGTTCCACACCCAACATGGCCCTGTCTGTTTTCGAAGTGGATACATAGGTCAATTCACCAAAATCCACCTGTATATGGGGGGCGCCCGGTGAACGGTCACCATTTCAGGACATAGAAGAACTCGAAATGAGTCAATCAATCACACACCCGACCGAGGACCCATCCTTTCTCTCACAATCCCTTGTTTTTCCTCAAGCCAAACGGGAGAGCCTCTTGCCGAGACCGGACAAGCTCCTAAGACAGCTTAGAACGCAATACAACGAAAATCTAGCCGTTTGAAGCACAAAAGGGGAAAGCTCTTCGGCCAACAAACGTAAGCCCTTAAGACACGTTCTAAAGGTTCTGGAGGCGTCAGCCTCAAAGAGGACATCCTGATAAATCAATGACTTGCTTGAGGAGATGTCGTTGACCAGCAATAGGAACTTGATGGGTGCCAGGTTTGGGGCATGCTATCCAGGCAGTCCAGGCATAGCTCTTCCTTATAAGAAAGAGACTTCTTTGCTACCAATTAGAAGAATCCCGATTTGGACTCTGTTACCCCCTGAGAACACACATGCAAGCACAAAGATGAGGATTGCGGAGATCGCTCATGAGCAATCCATTGGGGCAAGAAATCGCGGCACCAAACATGTTGGATATTTCAGGTAGATGACAACGGCAGTGTTTCCTGGAGGGTTCCGGGCCTGAAAAGCTTTCCTCTGCCGCCTATTTCCCGGATCTCTTGTAGCTGATAGCAACGCCAGCGCCACTGTGGTTGAAGGTTGTCTCAAAGTTTTTCAGACCCTTGAGATATTCGACATAACTGCCTTGGCCAAAACCCACATCCCCGCTATACGAGACATTATGCGTCGTATAGCAGCCGCCTGTGACCAACTTCGGTTCCACAGCATCGAAGTAATTTTTGTGCCAATTCTTATCCGCGTCGGCGAAGACGAAATCGAATGGTCCATCCAACTTAGGGACCAGTTCGTGAGCATCTCCAAGGCGTGCGTCGATATATCCTGAAAGTCCGGCTTTTTTGAAATTTTCCACTGCGGTTCTGTATCTCGACTCATCAATTTCGACTGTTATCAATTTTCCACCGGTCTTGCTGACCGCCCAAGCAATCCAGATGGCGGAATGCCCTGTCGAGGTTCCTATTTCAAGCGCGCTGGTGTATTTGTTCTTGACGATGATGTCATAGAGCAACTTGCCGTCTGCCTCCGGGACGCTCATATAGTCCCACTGACTTGCGTGCTTGCTAAGGAAAGCCCGTACTCTCTTATCCAGATCATTCAGGGGGTGTACCTGCGAATAGAGCCATGGGGGGAATCCAGAAAGAAGTGCGACTACCGTGAGATTTGCGATAAGAGCCTTCAACATTTCCGCCACTCCCATGAGAGAAAATTGACCTCTGTACTGCGCCCCCATGATTTCAGAGTCGCCGGCGCCTTGTCCACGATATTCCGGCCTTTTGTCGAGATCTTTGTTCTGAGTGTGCATGGGGGCACCAACGGAATCTCGAGAGTTAAGGGATTACGACAACCGCTGCCAGAGGCGATGTACGACAAGTCGTACAGAGACTAACCTTCAAGTCGTTTACGGTTGCACAAGGTTACCAGCCGCTTGGGGTATTGCAAGCTCCTATAGGCGACCTGTGAATCTCCTCTGGTATTCATTTGGTCTCAATCCAGTCAGCCTGACAAATATCTTTCTGAAAAATGGAATGTCTTCGTATCCAACCTGGTAAGTTATTTCACTGAAAGTCTGGGTGCCCTCTTCCAGAAGGAACTTAGCCCTTTCCACTCGCAATTTTTGTAAGTAACCCAGTGGAGTTACCCCTAGGAACTGCTTGAAGCGGCGCTCCATGGATCGACGGGTCATTCGAAGTTCGTCTGCCAGCTTGTCGTAATCAATTGGCTCAAATTTGTGCTCTTCTATCCATTCTTGGGCCTTCACAACTATTGGATCACCATGATCTTTTCGAAAAGAAAAACGCTCATACGGAGCCTGTGACACTCTCCCCATATCGAGAACCATGCTCTTTGCAGACTCTATGGCTGCTTGTCGACCACAAAATTTCTCTACCAGATAGAGAGAAAGATCCAGACCAGCGGTTACCCCTGCTGAACAATAGAGACGACCGTGATCAATGTACATCTGATCCTGTCTTAATTTCACCTGCGGATATCTCTCGCGGAACATGTCTACGAATCCCCAATGGAGGGTGGCAGATTTCCCGTCGAGAAGCCCTGTTTTCGCAAGTAAAATCACTCCGGTGCAAATACTGGCAATATGGGCCCCAAGATCGTAATGATGGTGTATCCAAGGCACCAGTTCCGGATCCTCATCAAGGATTTCTCGAATGTGTGAGCGTGATGAGGATCGGAGACGGATAAGGACGTTGCGATTCTTAAATGCCTTATCCGATCGAGGCGTGATTAACCATCAATGGTTTCTCCACCATAAAGCCTTCGAGCCTTCCGCTTTTCAATTTTGCCGGTGGAGTTACGAGGTACCGCACCGAAAATGATTGTTCTTGGTCTCTTATACTTTGGCAGATTCTTACAAAAATCATCGATCTCATGCTCAGAGAGTTCTTGCCCTGGTTTCACTTGAACAACGGCTGCCACTATCTCCCCCATCCGAGGACTCGGAAGACCAATGACAGCTACGTCCTTGATTTTCGGATGAGATTGGAGAAAATCCTCTATTTCGACCGGATAAATGTTCTCCCCGCCTGTAATGATGACGTCCTTTTTCCTGTCCGCGAGCCAAATGAAGCCGTCTTCATCTTCACGGGCCATATCCCCTGTCAACAGCCAGCCGTCTTGCAAGGCCTCCTTGGTAGCTTGGGAATTCTTATAATATTCCCTCATGACCCCTGGTCCCCTAACTGCAAGCTCTCCGATATCGCCTGGGGAGACCAATTTAGAGGTCTCATCAATTATTCTTGTTTCCCAGCCAAACCCAGGTAGGCCTATCGCCCCTACCTTATGCATGTTTTCCATTCCCAAGTGTACACATCCGGGTCCTGTGGCTTCTGTCAAACCGTAGTTGGTGTCGTACTGGTGGCCAGGAAAAACTCTCTTCCATTCTGTAATGAGACTCGGGGGTACTGGCTGTGCGCCGATGTGCATCAATCGCCAATGACTCAAATCGTAGTTCGCCAGTCTCAACTCTTCCTTTTCCAGGGCAAGAAGAATGTCTATCGCCCATGGAACGAACAGCCATGTAATGGTTACTTTTTCCTCTGAAACAGCTTCCAGAATCCACTTTGGTGTTACCCCCTTGAGGAGAACCGCCCTAGCCCCGACCAAGAGATTGCCGAACCAATGCATCTTAGCTCCAGTATGATACAGGGGAGGAATACAGAGAAAATTGTCATCATGGGACTGATGGTGATGTCGGCTTTCGACATGACAGGCAAACTCCAGGTTTCCGTGTGTTATGTGTGCCGCCTTAGGGTTGCCCGTAGTCCCGGAGGTGAAATACAGGGCGGCACTGTCCGAGCCATCAATTTCAATTTGAGGACTTTCAGAATTTCCCGACACGAGCATCGCGTCATATGGGGCCGCGTAACAAGGTCGTAGCTCTTCGTGTCCCACGAACACGAACCTTGTCACCGTACTGAGGTTGTCTTTGATAACATTGATCTGGTTGACAAACTCTTCCCCAAATATAAGGATCTTGGCTTCGGCGATCTCCGTGCAGCGCTGGATGGTCTCTGCGTCAAATCTGAAACTTAGCGGAACCGCCCAGGAGCCGGTGCGTAGTATCCCAAAATAGATGGGCAACCATTCCAAGCAATTCCTCATCAATAGAACCACTCGGTCACCTTTTGTGATACCGTGGTTCAGAAGCGCGTTGGCTACCTGATTGGCCTGATCGTCAAACATTTTCCACGTGATGACTCGTCTATTCGCCTTCGCAGGTTCGCGCTCCACGAGTGCAATTTCCGATCCATACAGTAGTGAATTTCTGGCTAGCATTTCTATGATCAGCATGGTTGTTCACTTTTCTTCTGTTAAACTAGTGTAAGGGCAATCCTCTAAACGTCACAGGTCCCAAGTTAACATTCTATGCTGTGCGTCTCGGCGATTCTTAGTAACTTAGGCCTCGATGTGACCTAGTCTTGGAGGCAACTTGATAGGATGATCGAGTTACGAGTTTTGCGGTCCGGGGATCCCTTCTTTGTGCTCGAGCCTTTTCATTGGCCGCTTCCCGAAAAAGTTGTCCTTCAAGCACCTCTTCAGTTCATGCTGATATGGATTCCTTCAGACCCCCATGACCTCTTTCACCCGGCCGACGAGGCCACCCTCCAGGCGTACCTTTATACCGTGGGGATGATGCGAAGATTTGGTGAGAATATCCCGGACGACACCTTCAGTAAGCGTACCGGTTCGCTGATCCTGTTTCTGGACGACCTTCACTCGCATACCTATTGTAATCCCGGATCTGTTTTTCCCTATATGGTCAATCATTTGAGTCCTTCATTCGGTATTTAACAAACTGTGCATGACGGAGCTTCTGGGTATTTTTTCATTCTCAATCCCTCCTGATAAAACCAATGGATGGAGCCGGCGTATTATACGAAGTCAACCTGTTGAGGGCAGTACAGTAAATATCATCCGTAGTTTTTCATTCAAACCGCAATGTGCCTACGCGGTCATTGCTTACCGGAGATTGCCTTAATGCCTAACGTTTCGATCAGCCTGTTGATATCGGTTGTCTTGAGATTCATCCCGCCCTCTGACACTGGAAGCAGCATAATACGCTTTCCCCGAATCGCCTCAGCGATTCTCAGTTTTACAATAGCTTCGCCGCCCGATCCGGCAAGGGCGTTGTTCATTTCCTGGATCCCCTTCGCTTCCGCAATGCCTTCAGTTTTGATTGCCTCTGCAATGAGCCGTTGCTTTTCCTGGTAAACATCGGCTTCAATTTTGTCCTTTAGGTATTGACCGTCGGCGTCGGCCACCATCTTGTTGACTTCTCCGCGGGCTTCTTCCAGTTTGCGCTTATATTGCTCAAGAGCGGCGTGTTGGGCAGACTTGTTTTTCTCCACCTGCTGATCGGCCACTTTCTTGTCTTCGATGGCCTTCGTATATTCGGGGTTAAAACGATAGTCATTGGTCATTACTTTTTCCACGACGACGCCCATGGGTCCTAGGACTTGCTGAAGCGCCTCCTTGGCCTTGTTGGCCTGGGCCTCTCTGGCTTCGGCCACGTAGAAAGATTCAGTCTTCAGCTCACCGAAAATGTCCCTCGGCTTGCTCCGGGCGACGGTTCGAACAATTTTATCCCGCAAGGTTGAGTCGTCGCGTGCCACGTACTGGAGAATATAGGGGGCTCTGCTTGCATCGATCCGATAGGCGATGATCACATCAAGGCTAATGTCGTTGCCATCGACGGTTTTGAACACGAGATCGTCTTGCGTTTTCCGGTCGCCCCTAGTTTTGGAAATTGTCATCTCCAGATTCTGCAGCTTAGTGTCGAAAACATTCCAGTCGTTGATAAACGGCAGAAAAAAGTAGGTGGCACCTGGAGCATAGACCCTGTCCTCAACTCCCTTTTGACCTAAAAAAGCCAGTTTGTGGGTTCGGACGCCTACCTCCGTTCCCCCAGTGGTATGGGGAACACAACCGGCCAAGGAGAGCATCAGCCCCACTACAAATACTGAGACAAAAGAAAGCTTCATTGGCCACCTCCTTTGCGAACGTCAAATAATTGCAGGGTATTATTCAGATTCAACGGGTTGACCCCATGCGGGCCGTCGCTAGGCAGTATGATGACGTCCAACCCCTGGTAAGCATCGGCCATTTTTAGGCCCACCATGCGCTCCGACCCGATCCCTTTCAGGGCTTCATTTTTCAGGCGCACCCGTTCCGCTTCCGCCAGTTTCACAAGCAGATTGGCCTCAGCTTTTTTCGTGCGAACATAAAGATCCTTCTCAGCGATCTTGCGGGTGACATAGGCTTTGCCCTTTTCGAGTTCAACGGCTGAAATGACCATCCCCTCCTGAATGATTTTTTTCAATTCGGCCTCTTCCTTGGCCGCCCGGGCTGCTGCCCGGTTGGTAAACACCATCTGATCCTGAAGCTTCTTCTCCTCTATGTTCTTCTGGATCTCTTGGCTGTATTTGAAATAGCGTACCAGCACCTGGTCCACTTCGATTCCTTTCAAATTTAACTCGTTGTTGAGTCTGTTCCTAGCCTCGTCCGTTTTTTTGACCCTCATCGGGCTGTTATAGAACTCTTCGGTGGTCAACTTTCCCAGGGTCTCTTTCAGGGCCGGCTCGGCCTTGGGGATAATGCCGTTGTCTTCAAATAGGGTTCCTGGACCGATGGTGGTAAAAACCAGGTATGGATCCTTTATGTGGTAAAGAATTGACACGTCCACGTCCACGAAAAAGCCATCCGAGGTCTGAATGTGGGCCGCCCGGTCTTTCCTAGCCGCCTTTGCGGCGGTTTCGGGAAAGTTGGTCAATTCCAGCACCTGGACCCCTTTGGGGAGCCGGAACATTTGCTGCAACCCAAAGGGCAGTATAAATGTCAGACCCGCATGATAAACTTCTGTATGAACACCGGGGTTTATACCGATTCGAACCACCTTGATCCCGTACTCATCGGGCCGCACGTAAACGAAGAAGAGGTTATAAAAGATAATTATCAGCACTACCCCGGCGATCAGTAATTTCAATGGGCCTCCCAGCCTAAGACTAATCGGGAGAAACCTGAGGCGCTCTTTCAATTTATCTCCGAAGAACGATTTCTGACTCATCGGGTAGTTATCCATGGTTCCAGTTTCCTTTCAAAGCTTTTCACGGTCTGCGGCTCGTTTCTTGATATAGGGTCATAAATATGAGTTGTTACCCGAGGTTCCTTGTGCTTGGATCCTTGTTTGCAAGAAAGCAAAAGGACGTCTCGGCCATATGGAAAACAGAACTATTGTGTATGAAATCGTCCACAATGAGCAGCCACCGGATTATTTAGTGGTCCTGTTTCTTTGAACAACCCAAAGAGATTTACAAGTGATAAGCTGGACGGTGATTCTGCTGCTGTGCATCTGGGTAACGCGTGTCACCAGGATAGCATATTTGTGAGGTCATTGGCCAAGTGTTCGGAGGATTGGATTCAAGCGAGGAATGGTCTGAAATTCAACTGGAGCGGTGTCGGTCATTTAAGGCGGTGACGTGACAAAATTGACGCTTTTCCAAAAAGTT
>JAUPKT010000217.1 GCA_030837305.1 Thermodesulfobacteriota bacterium | reverse complement strand
GTGCCCATTACGATGAGCCCTGCCCCGCTGTCCTGAGCGGTTCTCGCTATTTCATGAGGCGGAAAACCCATGCGAGAGATCCATTGTACCTTATCCCCTAGATCGGAGCACTCTTGAGCCAGAAGCTGAAGAGCTTTGTCGACGGATTCTTGAATGGAATTGAGTACTGATTGTATATCAATGGGGATTCCTCTCTCGAGGGAAGGATATCCGATGGTGGAAGAATTTATGACATGCATTATTAACAAGTCAGACCCAAAGGCCAGTGCAAAATCAACTGCATACTGACGCGCCGCTGCCGAATTCTCTGAAAAATCCGTGGCAAAGAGAATTTTTTTCGGTAACATCTTCCTACTCCCCTTTTTTGATGAGGTGAAATCCTGGTTGACCTGCGATGCATGAAAGCAGTCTGCCATGTGTTCAGTCTATAATACATTTCAATATAACAGGAATTAGTCTGTCATGACAGATTCCTCAGAGGTTTTTCAACGGAGATGAGTAGCAAGTCCGGATCAAGATTATTCCTAAAGGAGGTGCGCGGCACCATCCAGAGACATCACATGATTCCTGAAAGGACGGGTGTGTTGGCGGCAGTATCCGGAGGTCCTGATTCAGTGGCCATGCTGCACGCACTGTGTGAACTCTCCATGGAAATGAATTTTAGAGTTGTGGTGGCACATCTCGATCATGCACTCAGGGAAGAAGCGGCGGGCGATGCAGAGTTTGTTTGCAATCTCGCGGAAGAATTGGGACTAGAGTGGAGATGCCGGCGAGTCGATGTCCGTGGAAAAGCACGATCCGAAGGCATCAGCATTGAAGAAGCGGGCAGACTCCTTCGCTACGAGTTTCTGGAGGAAATTCGCAGGTCAGTGAGTGTACCCGTTATCGCGTCAGGGCATCACCGAGATGATGCACTAGAGACTTTTTTCTTGAGGCTCTTCCGGGGCAGTTCGGTTGAGGGACTTTGCGGTATTCCAGCGGTAAGAGGGAATATCGTGCGACCTCTCATGGGAGTAAGTCGTCAGCAAATCATGGCTTTTCTGGAGGAGAACCGGATTCCTTACAGGGTGGACAGTTCGAACTTTGACAGTTCAGTGGATCGGAATTTCGTACGAAATCAGTTGTTCCCTTTCATCGAGGACCGATTTCCCAGTTTTCGGAAGCCAATGGCACGCACAATGAAGGTTATCGAGACCGAGGATCATTTCTTGGAAGGGACAAGCGAGGAATTTTACGCCTCTGCGGTGAGTCTCCAGGGCCGGGAAATGGTACTCAATAGAAAACAACTGTGCGAATTTCCAGAGGCCATTGCTAGGCGAGTCGTCATGAAAGCCCTTCATTGCTTTACAGGGCCGGGAACACGTTACACCCAGTCACATTTAGATTTGATCTTTTCGGTGGTTTTCAATGTCAGACCCTCCGGTCATGTGCATCTACCTCGAGGTCTGACGATCCAGAGAAACTATGACCAGATACGTTTAACGCGTGGTATCGAAGATGCGACGAGACAACCATTTGTCATCAGTGTCCAATATCCTGGACTTGTCAGTATCCCGGACTCTGATTTTCGTTTTCGATTCAGAATGTTATCTCCTGACTTAGAATCAATTGATTTTGGAACTAAAGATGCGGTGTACTATGATGCAGACGAATTGTCGTTTCCTGTTACGCTGCGTTCCCCAAGGCCGGGCGACCGTTTTCGACCCTGGGGGATGAAGGGTAAAAGGAAACTCAAGAAAGTCCTGGTTGATGCAAAGGTGCCTCTGCACGAACGTGCCGGCCTGCCATTGGTTGAAAAAGACGGAGAAATTGTTTGGGTACCATTTGTACGACGAGGGTTTCAGGCCCCTGTAGGTTCTCACACTAGGCAAATCCTTGAGATAGCGGTTCACAGGGAGACGCGATCGGCCGACGAGAGTGAGTTGGGGAAAGAGGGACACGTGCTGTAAGATGCTCTTTCCGTTTCGCCAACAGTAATTTGATTCAATTATAACCGACTCTTTCAAGAGTTCTCCGGAAGATGTACACTATGGAGGCATACTACTATCCGGAAAGACCACATTTATGATGGGCTCTCATTTTCGCCTTACCGCAGTCATTGTCCTGATTCTCTGCTGTTGCTTTCCTGCGAATTTTTATGGACAGTCGCCCGGAACACTTCCTGACGATGGCCTTTCTCATCCCGACCCAGGGCAACGTAGAGGTGATGTGGAGTCATCCCCTCTACGCGATTCTCACAAGAAGAGTGCTTCAATCAACCCAATAGAAGTTTTTTATCAGGCCATAGACATCATCAACCAGTTTTATGTCAGCGAGGTATCGAATCGCGTCTTGTTGGATGCCGTGCTCCATCGTTTGCAGCTCATGATGTTGCCCCAGTGTGGAGAAACGATGCGAGGCCTTGAAGACTGTCAAAGCAGCTCGGAAAAGTGCTTCCTGGAAATTCTGGAAGAAGCGGCCATGACCTGTGACCTTGATTTGGAAAGCCTGGTCCTGAAATCCATTAACCTTCTCACACGATGTCTCGATGCAAACTCATCTCTCTTGGACCAAGGGATGATGAATGAACTAAGCATTAGCACATCCGGAACGTTTGGTGGAGTCGGCATGGTGGTCACCGCGAGGGCTGATCAATATGTGGTAGTCTCATCACTCGATGGATCGCCGGCCCAAAGAGCCGGAATCTCGGCTGGAGATACGATATTGGAGATAGATGGCAGGAGACTCAGAGGACTGTCTTTGCCCATCGTATTGGGCATGGTTCGCGGACCTTCGGGATCAATGATGTCCCTTCTGGTGGAAAGTGGAAAAACAAAGAAAACAAAAAAAATCAACATTAGAAGGCAAACTATTCGCATAGCTCCTGTTCGTGGGACCGTGTTGTCCGGAGGTATCGCGTACATACGGATCGTGAATTTCCAAGAAGATACCAATGCAGAATTGCAGAGAGTGCTTGTGAGGCTTTTTGCGAATCACAGGAGAAATTTCAAAGGAATCATCCTGGACGTGAGGGACAACCCAGGGGGTCTTTTTGAGGAGGCCATCAAGGTTGCAAGTCTTTTCAAGAGTCAATCCCTCATTACTTCATTACGGGGGCGGAATCCGAACGTGACGCGAGATTTTTTTAGTCCTTTGGAAAAGTCACTATTCGATGGTCCCATAGTTGTTCTCACCAATGACGGATCGGCCAGCGGCTCAGAAATCTTGGTCGGTGCTCTCCAGGGAATGCCGAACGTAAGAATCATGGGGCAGAGGACTTTTGGTAAAGCATCGGTGCAAGGGGTCTTCCCATTAACGAATTCCCTCGCACTTCGATTGACCACTGCGCACTACTACACTGCTGACGGACGAGACATTGACGGACGGGGTATTGATCCAGACACCGTGCTGGACGTCGGGCACGAAAATACCATCGCCCGGGTAGGAAAACTCAATGCTCAAGATCTTGAAACCGATCCTTTAATTGGAGTTGCTTTGCAATATATAGTGACCAAGAAGCTGCCGAGCCGATCACCGTTTGACTCCTTGTTCTAAAGAATTGATGGCACGAGAGTCACCGCTGATCGTCATTCTGCAAACAAATGGCGGATCTTTTTTTCTCTG
>JAUPKT010000216.1 GCA_030837305.1 Thermodesulfobacteriota bacterium | reverse complement strand
TCCTGCGCAAAGAGATCAGAGAAGAAGAGAGAAGAAAGATTGCCGAGAAAAAGACCTGAAAAGACTGCTTCCAGGCTATTCAGAATGTTTCAGTTGGAGTTGAACAGGACATAAAGGAATGATGATGCTGGTTGAACGAGGCATTCTTCGAGATTACGGCCTCAAAAGAGCAGTTATACGTAAGTCCCAGATGACTTGGATAATATAAACAAAACAGGAACTTGCCGAAGCAAGTCCCTGTCTGATTGTCACAACAACTTATTTCCTGTCAGGAAGGGACTACCAGCGAGAGCCCCTATCCCTATCATTCCGACGACCACCGCCGCCTCCGGAATTCTTGGGCTTCGCTTCGTTTACCTTCTGGCTTCGTCCGCCTAATTCCTTGGTATCCAGTTCCTGGACGGCCTTCAGACCTTCTTCACGGTTCGACATCTCGACAAAACCAAAACCGCGTGATCTGCCGGTAAACTGGTCAGAAATGATCTTGACGGTATCGACTTCGCCATACTGTCCGAACAGGTCCCTTAGTTCTCCTTCACTGGCGTCGAAGGAAAGATTACCAACATAGATGTTAAAACTCATTTTGTAGCTCCTTTTTGGAAAAACGCTCGACACAATCATGTGACTACGTGTGGGTTAATGAATTACGTGGAGGATGTGATCGGGGATAAATCGACTGGACAATGAAGATTTTTCCACGGGCACGGGTCCCACGCTCTACGGTCTTAATTCTCGCATGACACCCGTAACCACGAAAATGCGGAACTGGAGCAATACAAGTTAAGCTTCATTCAGAAGAATACACCTTCCATTACAGTTAATCAATAGGACTTGTGTATTTTTCAAAAATAAATAATTCCAACGTTGGTATAGCGCACGTATCAATTGCTGTCAAATGCCATGATATCGGTATGATAGCAATATACTGGGCCTTGGTTTCACCTACTCTTTTTTTGTGTCAAATATGACATTCTTGTATCCGTTGGGCTGTTGCACCGGCGTTAAAATTAAGAGACGTTTGCCATTGAATTCAGGCTCTTCATCGACATTGACCGCACGGCCGGGGGTGAGATATGCTCATAGTCCGTGATAATGTGAGAGCTTCTCGAGTTCGGCCCGCTGCTCGACAATCTTCTGTCACCCGGAGAAAGGTAGGCGCTTGATCAGTACACAACCGGAGATACTGCACCATGGAGACGACAAAGGCAATGGTATGATTGCCAGGGTCAAGTTATCGTCGGGTCGCGAGATAGTTGGGTTTGCCACTAAGAACGTTTACGGAGGGGCGTGGGATGTGGGCCCCACCTGGAACTACCTCGTCACCGGCGACAGGCTGCTCCTGATCGATACAGGGCGCAGAGGAATGGGTAAACCCCTTCTGGAGATGATCGAGACAGCAAGCTTCGCCCCCGGTGATTTGGAATATGTGGTGCTTTCGCACGGCCACGAGGATCATGACGGAGGTCTGTCCGAACTTGTGGGTCAGGTCGACGTTCAGGCGTACGCTCACCAAGTGTATGGCATGCTCAACCGCGTGGAACCCACCATGGCGCCTGCACCGGACAAGGCGGAGATTCCGGCCGCGTGTTGGCACTGCCCCATGCCGGCCTGGTTCGCACAGAAATTCTGCCCGGAATACCACAAGGACCGCAAAGGATTAGACGTCTTGCCTCTCGGAAACTTGCAACACCCCTTTGATAGTGGGATTCGAGTGTTTCATGTTCCTGGTCATTCCCCTGACGCCCTCGCAATACTGGTGGACGATGAGGCAATACTGGTCGGCGATACTATCCTTCCGGACATCACGCCTCATCCGACCAGGGAACAGTTCTTCGAATTGACCAAGGGCATGCTTTCCGCAGCATACGTGGAGGCCCAGCAGCTCTATGGGTTAAGAGCGTATATTCGGTCTCTGAAGACGCTCAAGAACCTCGCTTCGCAGCAGGACAGCTCAATGGTGCTCCCGGGACACAGGCTGTTCTACAGGGCACAATGGAATCAGTTGGACCTGGCAGACCGAGTTGATGAGCTGCTTGCTCACCACATCCAGCGCTGTTCGGATATCCTTGATCTGCTGAAGAACGGGCCCTGTACCGCAGAGGATATCTCGAGAGACCATTTTGAGCCCAATCTTCTCGAAGGCTTTGGCATCAATATGGCCATCAACGAGATCCTCAGTCACTGCGAGCTGATGGAGATAACCGGGGATGTTGCCTCAGTGAACAAGAGCCAATTCGTCGCTACCGGCACCCGGCAGTTCGAGTCCTTCATTACAGAGTTTTCCTAACTCCCAAGATGCTTGAGAAAAAACCGAGCTATTTCCTGGAAGGCTTCCTGAGATTCCGGCGAGTCAAACACCAAAATATATTCGGCATGCGACATACCTTCGAAGACCTGGAGATACGCGTCTACACCTGCCTGGCGCAGCTTCCGGTGCATCCGCACTGTGTCGCTGAGCAGCAAATCACGAGTTCCGGTGGTAAGAATTGCGGCGGGAAACCCTTTTGAAAAATCCCCATAAACAGGAGAGATCAGAGGATCCTTCATGTCGTTGGAACCGGTGTAGAGTTTGGCGCATGCTTCCAACATTCCCGCACATTGAACGAGAACATCGTCAATGTACTCGTTGGTGTAGCACGTATCTCCCGTCTTTGTGAGATCTGCCCACGGAGTACCCAATCCCACGGCCCCGGGCAAAGGAATACCAAGATCTCGGAGCTTTATGACGGTGGCAGCGGTCAACCCCCCTCCGGCCGATGTGCCGAAGATGCCGACCTGAGAAGGCTTGTGCGTTTTCAGAATCTCCTTATAAACCGCTACGGAGTCCTCTAGCGCTGCCGGGTAAGGGAAATCAGGAGCCATTCGATAATCAACGGAAATCACGGGAATGCTTCCATGGTACGCCATAAGAACCGCTTCTCCCAATCCGCCTTCTCCACCGTTAAAGACATAGCCTCCCCCTCTCAGGTGG
>JAUPKT010000215.1 GCA_030837305.1 Thermodesulfobacteriota bacterium | reverse complement strand
TTCAACAAGCGATTAAGCTGCTCCAGTTAAATCACTTGGAGATGCTAGGCGCCTTGGAGGCAGAGCTTAAAGAGAATCCCCTTCTGGAATCGGTTCAAGGGGAAGAGGGCCTTTCGGGTGACGAAGAAGTCACACGGAACGACCTTGCCGCTTTGGAAGACATGACGCGTGAACCCCAGAGGGAGCAACCCGATATCTTTGAGGCTGAATGGCGGAATTACCTCGAGAGCTATGGGGGGGATCATGAGAATAGCCATGGCGATTCTCCCGATAGGATGCCCTTGGAAAACCTCCCTGCGCAATCTGAGGGCCTTTTTCATCATTTACTAGACCAATTGCGGGAAAGTGAATTGGGGGAATTCGACCGCAAGATCGCCCTGGAGCTAATAGGAAACGTAAATGACGACGGGTACTTAGACATTGATTTGGAGACGATTGCTTCGGCTCGTGGGGTTGGTGGGGATCACGTAGAGCAAGTACTATCTGAAATCCAGAACTTTGAGCCGCCTGGAGTGGCCGCGCGGAATTTACAGGAATGTCTTTTGATTCAGGCTCGGCAACTCGATCCGCCCAATGAAGTGGCGATGAGGCTTCTTCTGGATTATTTTGATCTCTTCGAGAAAGCACGGTTCGATGAGATTGCGAGGAAGATGAAATTACCGGAACTCGAAGTGCGATCCGCCATTCGAGTCATTGCGTCTCTCAATCCAAAGCCAGGAAGGATGTATCATGTTGCCGACACGGTTTATGTCACTCCCGATATCTATATTATGAAAGTAGGGAATGACTATTCTATTATCGTAAACGATGAGGGTCTCCCGCGACTTAAAATAAGTCCATTTTATCAGCAAAAGCTTCACTCGGGGGATTGCTCCCCAAAGACGAGGGAATATATTCATGAGAAAATGAGGGGGGCGATATGGCTCATAAAAAGTATTCATCAACGTCAGCGGACCATCTATAGGGTGACTCAATCGATACTCAAGTTCCAGAGGGATTTTTTTGATAGAGGCATCGATCATCTCAAGCCGTTAATTTTGCGAGATGTGGCCGATGACATTGACATGCACGAGTCAACCGTGAGCAGAGTTACAACCAATAAATATGTTCATACGCCTCGAGGTATATTTGAGCTTAAATTCTTTTTCAATTCGGGGATCCAACAAGGACAGGATGCAATCGCTTCCGAGTCTGTTAAGAACCACATTTTGCGGATCGTTAAGACCGAGGACGCGACGAAACCCATAAGCGACAAGGAGATCGTGGATCAGCTAAAACGTTTTCAAATCCACATTGCACGCCGGACCGTGGCAAAGTATCGGGAGTTATTGGGAATTCCTTCGTCCAGCGGAAGGAAAAAGCGGTTTTAGGAAACCTTGGTCCACCCAATTGATCCAAAAGGAGGAGCAACTATGCAATTGTCAGTCACTTTTAGACATATGGAACCATCCGAAGCCTTAAAAGGCTATGTTCACGAGAGGACTTCTAAGCTAACGAAGTACATTGACCGGCCCTTGGAGAGCCAGGTAATTCTCTCAGTCCACAAGTTTAGACACATCGTGGACGTGGTCATTAACGTTGATGGGCTTAGGATAGCAGGCCAGGAAGAACATGAAGATATGTATGCGGCCATTGATTTGGTCATGGACAAGATTGAGAGACAGGTAAAGAAATATCGCCAGAAAATTAGAAAGCACAAGCCCGTTCAGGGAAAAGAGATCCGATGGAGGAGGGACATCTACGAGCAAGACAGTTTTGAAGATGATCGCGACCCTGTGGTGGTGAAAACGGAGAATTACTTTGTAAAGCCCATGTCCGTAGATGAAGCAGCGATGCAAATGGATCTTTCCCAGCAAGAATTCATGGTGTTTAATAACGCGTCGACGCAAACGGTAAACGTACTGTATCGACGAAAGGACGGAAATTACGGCTTGATAGTGCCGCAGAATTCATGAAACGTTTGAGAGTGCTTTCATGAGGGTTCTCGACTTTCTTCATTTAGATGGGATCATTCCACGCTTGAGGGCCTCCTCCAAGGAAGAGGTCCTCGTGGAATTGGTTCAGCCGCTTTTTGTGGAAAATCCGTCACTTGATAGGGATTGCCTGCTAAAAACCCTTCTTGATCGAGAAAACCTGGGCAGTACGGGAATAGGGGGAGGGATCGCGATACCCCATGGGAAAATAGACGGCCTTGAGGGATTGAGTGCAAGTTTTGGAAGAAGCATCAAAGGAATAGATTTCGGTTCAATGGACGGCAAACCCGCCCATCTTTTTTTTCTCCTGATTGCACCGCGAAATTCTGCGGGTGACCATCTCAAAGCCTTGGCTCGAGTCTCCAGATTGCTACAAGACCCGTTATTCAAGACTACTGTGCAGCAGGCTGATTCACAACAAGAAATTTTTTCAATTTTAGACGAGTATGATCGTCGACTGCCGTAAAAGTGGGGAAGCCGAACACCTCCGCAAGCCTTGTCACATCAGATTCCGAACCCAATTATGAAGTTTTCCCCTTGTTTCAAAAGCAGTAATTTTGGACACAGTGTCCTCTTTTGCCAAAAAACACTTGAAATTGTTCCCTGTCAACATTATAGATGCCTCTAACTTCTCGTGAAATTCCACTCTCAGAATGAGCTGTCAATCGCAACTGATTGACTTGGCAGGGAATAGTTATGTCACCATGGTGGAAGACCCTCCTGTTGTCTGCAGCGTCTCTTACAATAGGGATTGCCATACTAGAGGGACTATTGCGTCTGAC
>JAUPKT010000214.1 GCA_030837305.1 Thermodesulfobacteriota bacterium | reverse complement strand
TCGGATTTAGCCGAGGTCAACACTCAGCTCGGCCTTGTTGCAGAACTCAAGGAAATGGCATCAACATGCGGGGTCGTGGGGCTTTGGGGGCTCATGCCCATTTCCGGTCTCATTGACAGTCTGGACAATCCTGCCCTTGCACTGGATCCTGAGGAGTTCCTCACCCTCCGGGACTTGTTGAAGCTCAGCAGCCAAGTTACACAAACTTTACGACTGCTGGATGACCGTTTTGGGGCACTCGTGGACTTCAGCTATACGTTCGCGCCCATCGATGACCTCTCCAAACGAATTGAGCGGAGCATTGACGACAATGCCACGGTCCGCATGGACGCCAGCCCTGAACTTGTGCTCATCACAACACGCCTGAGGGATGCTCGGGAAACCATCAAGAGACGGTTGGAGGGTTTCGTCCGCGATCGGGACCTGGAGCAAGTGGTCCAGGAAGACTACGTGACGATGAGGAATGATCGGTACGTAATTCTCTTGAAACCCCATTTTCGAGGCAAGCTTGATGGGATCATCCATGATCATTCCCGAAGTGGTTCATCCGTGTATGTGGAACCGTTCGAGGTGGTGGAAGCGAACAATAAGGTTGCTGTGCTGGCCGATGAACAAAGGGCGGCGGTGAGAAAAATACTGGTGGAACTCACCGACGTGGTCAGATCCCACCGGCCGCAACTCCTGGAGAACTACGAACGCCTGGTCCGGCTTGACGCATTTCAGGCACGGGCATTGTATGCCACGGCAACGGCTTCGGTCGTTCCTGAATTTGTGGACGACGGTTTCCGAATTCTTGGAGCCCGTCATCCTCTCTTGATCGCCTCATCTCCGACGGAAGTCGTTCCTATGGATGTCATCCAGGATGCCGAGACAACGGTTACGATTATTAGTGGTGCAAATATGGGTGGAAAGACCGTTGCCCTCAAAATAGCCGGGCTGTTTCCGTTGATGATACGTTGCTCGCTGATGATCCCCGCTCGAGAGGGTACAAAGATAACACCGTTTCCTCGTGTTATGGCCGACATAGGAGACGAGCAGGACCTGCGCAATCGAGTATCGAGCTTCGCGGGCCACATGATCCGCATGAAATTCATCTTGGACGAGGTTCGGAAAGGAGACTTGGTTCTCATCGATGAACTTGGGGCTGCCACTGATCCCGAGGAGGGTTCGGCTCTGGGAATGGCTGTGCTTGATGAGTTAGTGGCCCAAGGTGCACGGGTGTTGGTTACCACGCACCTCTCTCAACTCAAAGCGTACGGCTTGGTCCATGAGCAGGCGAGAAACGTGAGCGTGGAGTTCCATCCCGTTACCCACCAACCTACCTATCGGCTCATCTACGACGTGCCGGGGGAATCCCATGCCATTCAGACGGCACAAAGGATTGGCATCGGAGAAGGTGTACTCCATCGTGCCAGGGGCTATCTCGATAAGTTTGCCGGCGGTAGTTCACGCCTGCTCACGGAGTTGCGCGAAAAGATTATCCATTACGAAACCCTCACACAAAGCGTCCAGGAAAGTGAATTAGTGCTTCGGCAGGAAATCGAAGATCTCCAATCCCGGAAACATCAAACCCTTGAGGAATTTCGATCGGAATGTTTCAAGATGATTCGGGAAGCAGAGATGAAAATTGCTGATATACAGAAATCTTTGAAGGTCCGGCTTGAAAAAAAGTCGTCTAACCCCCGAGAGGAATTAAAAAAGATTACCCGGGAATTAGAGACTGCATTGGGCGTCCGGATTGAGCCGAGACCGAGCGCATTTAGTCCAGGCTCGTATGTGCGGATCCCTGGACTGGGGAAAGAGGGGAGAATAACAAAGGTTTCGGAGAGTGGTCTGGCCGAGGTAGCGGTCGGAAAACTCAAAGTCAAAGTGAAATTGAACGATCTGACCGGCTCGCATGAGCGCGAAAAGGAAAAAAGTGCTTCAAAAAAAGAAACTATTGGGGTAGAAATCCCCATTACCGTTCCGCGCTGGGAGGTCAAAATTATTGGTCTCCGAGTGGACGAGGCAATCACTGTTGTTGAAAAAGCAATCAACGATGCCTTCTTGGGGGGACTGTCGGAAGTGAGCATTATTCATGGTCGGGGAACAGGAAGGCTCAAGAACGCCATACGAGAGTACGTATCTCGTCATGTGCTGGTAAAGCAGTTTCGAAATGCTGAATTCTCGGCTGGAGGTGACGCCGTAACGGTTGTGGAAATAGCACATTCATGAGCCCCGTCGGATAGAGTGACCGGAGGCTTCGCAACCCAAAGAAAGCGGCAATGTAATGAAAATTCCGCCCTCAAAGATATCTGAGATAGCCTCTGCTGCGGACATCGTTCAAGTCATATCCGCGTATGTGAACCTGAAGAGGGCCGGCAAGGATTTTCGGGGAATCTGTCCGTTTCACGGAGATAAAGACCCTTCTTTCTACGTGTCTCCGCAAAAAGGTATTTTTCACTGCTTCGGCTGCTCCGTCGGAGGAAGCGTTTTTCATTTCCTCATGCGCATGGAAAATTGGACATTTGTTGAGGCAGTACAGCATGTGGCCCAGCGCTACGGTGTTGCACTTCAAATTGACGATCGGTCCGATTCGAGGCGGGACGGGAGGAAGGCCATCTTGGAGGTGCTGGAGCTTGGCAAGCGGTATTTCCTGGAAAATCTCTCAGGAGAGGCGCTTGCCTACCTGCTGGGCAGGGATATTCCTCGTGATTCCATCGGAGAACTCCAGTTGGGGTTTGCCCCTGATAGATGGGATGGGATGGTTCATTACCTGCGATCCTGTGGCGCAAGCATGAGAGACGCTCAGGTGGCCGGTTTGATCAGACAACGTGCAGACGGCAGCCCGTACGATTATTTTCGTTCAAGGATCATGGTGCCCATACGGAATATCAATGGTCAGCTCATCGCATTTGGCGGCCGGGTCCTGGGAGACGGAGACCCCAAGTATCTTAATTCGCCGGAATCAGAGGTTTTCCGCAAGAAATCCACCCTTTATGGCCTTGATACCGCTCGAGAAGGAATTCGTCGAGAAGGTTGCGTTATCGTGGTGGAGGGCTATTTCGATCAGATATCTTTGCGCATACGGGGTTTTTTCAATACAGTGGCTCCCTTGGGGACCGCATTGGGGAGCGAGCAGGTGCGCTTGCTCAAAAGGTTTACCTCTCACGTGAAGATTATATTTGATTCGGACGAAGCGGGGATTCGCGCACTCAAGAGATCTATTCCACTTTTTCTTGCCGAGGGTCTGGAGCCATCCTGTGTCTTGTTGCAGGAGCATAAGGATCCGGACGAGGCGATCCGAAACATGGAGCCGGATTCCTTTAAGGCCCTGGTGGACCAGGCTGTTCCTGCCATTTCCTTTTTTCTGGATTATCTTCAATCCCATTATGATTTGGATTCTATTTCGGGGAGAAATTTGGCGTTGGAAGAAACCATGCCTATCCTTAGGGAGATTCCCGCCGATTCGGTGGAGAGAGATTATTTCATCGAAAAAGTGTGTTCTCGGCTGCATATCAAGGAAGAGAGGCTGCGAGCGGCCCTTCGATCCGCAGCTTTGAGGACGCCCCAATCTCCAAAGAGTCCTCGAGGAAAAGGGCTGTTCGAGTTTCCGGCGGATGAAAGAAATGTGGTCAGAGGAATGATCTTGATTGAGGGCTTTCTTGACACCGTGCAAGGCAGCGGTGTTGTGAAAGACATACAGCATCCTGTCCTGTCGAACCTGGCTCACAGGGTCATCGACTTTCGTGATAACAACGGGTGGCTTGATCCGGGAGGGTTTCTAAACTCTCTGGATGATGAGGGCCTCTCATCATTGGTTGCGTCATGGGTTACCCCTCGTCCTGAGGAAGATGATTTGCGCCAGGAACCCGAGGGGCTGCAGTTGGTTCATGAGTCCCTTGACCGGATGAGACGGCGAAAGTTGGAACAGCGCAAGACGGAGATCAAGGAGCGCATGAGGAAGTGCCTGCCGGGGGATGATGAATACAACTCCTTGGCGCAAGAACTCTTGTCGTTGGGCCGTCTGCTACATAAATAATCAATAGACAGCAAGGAAAAAGGAGAAGTCACGTAATGATTGAGGCAAAGACTTCAGTGGAGTTCAAAGAACTGTTCGATCTCGCCCGTGCAAGGAGATATCTTACCTATGACGAGATAAACGAACTCCTGCCCTCCCATGTGGTCGCAATCGACCAGATTGACGAACTTCTCATAAAGATCATGGCTGATCACAATTGTGAACTCGTCGCCTCGGAAAAAAAGATTCCGGTTACGGAGAAGAAAGCTCGGGCCTTGGATGAAGAAAAACCCGAGGAAGAGGAAGACGAGGAGGAGATCATTGCCGATCCCGAATCGGTGGTGCGAGGAAACGATCCGGTAAAGATGTACCTTCATGAGATGGGCTGCGTTTCCCTTCTCACCAGGGAAGGTGAGGTTGAAATAGCCAAACGCATTGAGCAGGGCGAACAGCAAGTGTTTGGGGTCATCATCGAGTGCCCGGTCACCATCAAGGAGGTATTGGCGCTGGGAGATAAGCTCCAGAAGGGCACCATAAGGCTCAAAGAAGTTATCAGGGGATTTGATGAAGAAGAAGTAGCCGAGGGCGATGATTCGACCAATGTGGAAAAGGTTCTGAAACTCATCGAAGAGATGAAAGACTTCGATGCCAAGTATCACGCGCTGCTGGACAAACGCAATGCCATCCCCAAAGACACTCCGGAAGAGGTCGTGAGGGACATGGATCAGGAAGTTGCGGCCAGCAAGGAGCAGGTTGTGGCATGTTTAAGGAGTCTTAACCTCAACACCAACATGATTGACCACATTGCAGGCAAACTGAAGTTCCTTGTTCAAAAACTCGAAAGCGCTCGCGATGAATTGTGGGGTGTTGAATACGAACTTAAGGCTCCCGCTGAGGATATACGGGGAAAGATAGCTTTTCTGAAAAAGCTCATAGACGAAAAAAAGGCCATCAAAAAATACACGCATCTGTCGCCGCATAGGATTTACGAGCTGGAGAAGAAATTCGAAAGCGGCATACGGAAAATCCAGAAGTTACGTGGCGAGGCAGGCATGGACGAGGAAAACCTCGTGAAGGCCTTGGAGTCTTGTCGTCAAGGCGAGTATCTGGCTCGAAAAGCGAAATCAGAATTGGTCAGGCCAATCTCCGACTGGTCGTGAGTATTGCAAAGAAGTACACGAATCGTGGGCTGCAGTTCCTTGACCTTATTCAAGAGGGCAATATAGGCTTGATGAAGGCTGTGGACAAATTTGAATACCAACGTGGCTACAAATTCAGTA
Organism: Thermodesulfobacteriota bacterium; assembly: GCA_030837305.1. Classification (GTDB taxonomy): domain Bacteria; phylum Desulfobacterota; class Desulfomonilia; order Desulfomonilales; family Desulfomonilaceae; genus JAUPKT01. The sequence continues at coordinate 358 of JAUPKT010000214.1, read as the reverse complement.
CGTATGCAACGTGGTGGATCAGGCAAGCCATCACGCGTGCCATCGCGGATCAGGCACGAACCATCCGCATACCTGTTCACATGATCGAGACCATCAACAAGCTCATCAGAACATCACGGTATCTGGTTCAGGAATATGGACGAGAGCCTACTCCTGAAGAAATTGCTGAGAAAATGGAATTCCCCTTGGAAAAGGTCCGCAAAGTGCTCAAGATAGCCAAGGAGCCCATATCGTTGGAGACCCCCATAGGAGAAGAAGAAGACTCGCATCTCGGCGATTTCATCGAGGACAAGAAAATACTCTCGCCGTCCGAGGCTGTTGTGGGAATGAGCCTTACCGAACAGACGAGGAAGGTCCT
>JAUPKT010000213.1 GCA_030837305.1 Thermodesulfobacteriota bacterium | reverse complement strand
TGCGGGCGTTGCTCCGTTTCGTTTCTCTCGTGCGTTCACATTCGCACCTTTGGCAATTAACAATTTCACTACATCGGGTCGTCCTTCAAACGCGGCACCAAAGAGTGGCGAGACCCCATCATTGTTTACAATGTTTACGTTGGCGTTTTTTTCCAAGAGCAATTTTACGAGATCAGTGTGCCCGGCGAATGATGCGCCAATCAAGGCAGTATCTCCATCCTCGTTTTGTGCATTGACGTCTGCGCCACGCGCGAGCAGGAGTCTGACGAGTTCAATGCCGCCTTCGACAGAGGCCTCCATGAGCGCCGTAAAGCCGGAAGCATCCTTGGCATTCACATTGGCACCCTTTGAGACCAGCTCTTCAACTTTTTTGGTCTCTCCCGACCGCACCGCCTCCAATAAGGCATCGTCCAAAGGCGCTCCATACGCGGGAAACGATACCGCAAGAACCGCCACCAACAAGAAAATCGATATTGCAAGACCACTACTAGATCGCATGAACAAAGTCCTCCGTGTAGCCGGGCATTTTTGATCTGCCAACAGAGACGGATCAGTCGTCAATGTGATCTCCTTCAACCCATCTGATAACAATCTGCCCTTGAGAGTAGCATGCTTCGAGCACATCGGCCCGTGCCGGCGCGCCCCAAAAGAGCCATGCCGGTCGACTTACTCCATTGATCAAGAGCTTGTAAAGACAAAACGGCATGTAAGAAAGCTCTGCACGGCATGAGGAAAATCACTTTATCAGGAATAACGGAGAAATTCTTTTCTTTGTTTTTGAAAAGCCATTAAATCCTCTTCCCATTTTTCTTCCATTTTGGGGACGGCGCAGCCGAATTCCAGATCCGCTCGCACCGTATCATCTCCCATAATGATATCCATAGGCAGTTTGTCGAACACGTATTCGTAGGGCGGCTCAGTCCAGCGAAAATCCTGGGGGTAGAGTCTCATTAATGCGGACGTAATTCCCAACGAAGCGGTAAGGGGCCTGAAATGAGTTCGATCGACCACATGGATCTGAAAACCCATGCAGATCAACCCTTTCCATTTGTTGAACGTTGGTCGGAATTCAGTGTTCCTGAGGACGGCGCCTGCGAGGGTTTCCGGCGGTATGGCTTCCAAGAGTCGCTCCACTTCAATGAAAGGAGCGCCGAAAATTTCGAAGGGCCGGGTGGTACCGCGTCCTTCGGACAGTGAAGTGCCCTCCAGAATGACCTGACCCGGATAAACAACGGCTGTTTCAATGGTCGGCATATTGGGTGAAGGCATCACCCAAGGTAACGACGTTTCCTCGAACCACATGGATCGGTTCCATCCGAGCATTGGGACGACAGTAAGTTGACACCCAATATTGTAGACCTCATTGTAAAAGGTCATCAATTCTCCGATGGTCATCCCATGCCTCATGGGGAGTGGAAAAGGCGCCACAAAGGATGCAAAATCACTTCTGGAGACATTCCCTTGGACGTCGCGGCCATTTATGGGGTTTGGTCTATCCAGGATGATCACTTCTTTGCCGCCGGCTGCGCAGGCTGTCATGAGATAGACCACAGTGGTGGCGTATGTATACACTCGCGTGCCCACGTCCTGAATATCAACAACGACGGCGTCGAGAGATTCAAGCATTGAGGGGGACGGTTTTCTTGATTCAGCATAGAGGCTTGTGATTGGTATCCCAATCCGAGGATGAAGCGAGTGAGGAGTCTCCCGCATATTATCCTGTTCGGTCCCGTGCACACCGTGCTGAGGACCAAATAGGGCCTTCAATCGACCCGGGAATGCCTTATGCAGAAGATCTGGGGCATTACTAAAGTATCTGTCAACGGATGCTTGATTATAGAGTAATCCAAGTATCCCCTTGGATTTCAAAATCTCACGGTCCCTCAATACTTGTTCTAAGCCTGAAACGACACTCAAATTCTTACTCGACGACTGTCAAAAAAATATCTCACGATGATTTAGATTTCCTACACGAAGCCTCGCACCGACCCAGAACACTCGATGTCTATTCTTATTCCCAGCGACCGCCTCGTCCCCTCCTCAGCTCAACGGGGTCATTCCACTTGGTTACAATGAGAGTTTTCTCCCCGCCACCGCCACGCACAACTGAACTGGCAATCCACGATGCAATGCTGACGAAAATTGAGCCGAAAAATGCCGACCAAAACCCTGCGACGTGCAGACCAAAGTTAAGGCCGGCGACCAACCAAAAGAGAAGGGCGTTGATGACCAGGATAAAGAACCCAAGCGTGACCAAAGTCAGTGGCAATGTCAGGATTACCAATGCCGGTCTGACAAATGCGTTGAGGATTCCGAGTATTCCAGCGGCCAAGAGGGCGGATCCCGTATTGTCAACGGTCACGCCGGGGACTATCTTGGCCACCACGAGGACTGCCAATGCTGTGAGAATCCATCGTATCATGATACCTGGCATCTGTTCGACCGCTCCTTTCATGAAACAACCAGTTACTGATCACCCGACCTTTTATCTTTTCTTATGAAAGGTTCCAACAGGTCAATGGGAATCGGAAATATGATGGTGGAGTTCTTCTCCGCAGAAACCTCCACAAGAGTTTGGAGAAACCGGAGCTGGAGAGCAGTGGGTTCTTTTGCAATAATTGTCGCAGCCTCTGCCAGTTTTGCCGAAGCCTGGAATTCACCTTCAGCATTGATGACTTTGGCTCGGCGCTCTCTCTCCGCCTCGGCTTGCCGTGCGATGGCCCTCTGCATTTCGGATGGTAAATCAATGTGCTTGACTTCCACCATGCTAACTTTCACACCCCATGGTTCGGTGTGACGATCAAGAATTTCCTGAATCTCCAGGTTGACTTTTTCCCGCTCGGCCAGCAATTCATCCAGTTCGGACTGACCACACACGCTTCTCAATGTCGTCTGAGCAAGCTGGGAAGTGGCATAGAGATAGTTTTCAACCTCGATGACCGCCTTTGTAGGCTCCATAACCCGGAAATAGATGACGGCGCTCACTTTCACCGACACATTATCTCTGGTAATCACATCTTGAGACGGCACATCCATGGCTACGGTTCGCAAGCTAACCCGTACCATCCGATCGATCACCGGTATCAGAATGATTATTCCCGGACCTTTGTAATCGATCACGCGTCCCAACCGGAAGATGACTCCTCTCTCATATTCGTTCAAGACCTTGACGGCCATGAACAGAAACATGATCATCAGGAATATTAAGATGCCAAGAGCATACATGACTTTTCTCCTTCACATTTGTCAGGTTTCAGAGCGTGTAACCGTGATGTGAAGGCCATCGACGCTGATGACCCTCACCTTAGTGCCTTTCAGCAAACTCGTATCCGAGAGGGCATTCCAGTACTCGCCGTGTATGGCGACTTTGCCCTGTGGATCCACGTCCGTCACTGCTATTCCGATTTCTCCTACGAGCCCCTGAGAGCCTGCCAAAGGCTTCCTCATCCATGCCCGAAATACCAAACCCAAGGCAAGAATGAAAAAGGCCGACACCATGGCCACGGTCGGGATAATAATTGTCCAAGACACCCGCATGGCTGTTTCACCCGTCTCAAAGAGCATGACGGACCCTAGGGCGAGACTAATAATTCCCCCTATCGAAAGCAACCCATACGATGCTACCTTTAATTCTGTGATGAAAAGAATCACTGCCAGAATTATCAATAGGATGCCCACATAATTGACGGGAAGCACCTGAAGAGCGAAAAACGACAACAAAAGGCAGATGCTTCCAACGACTCCAGGAAAAATCATTCCCGGATTATACAACTCCATCATAATACCCAGGCCGCCGACCATCATGAGGATGTAGGCTATATTGGGATTCGCAACGACATCCAGTATACTGAAGCGCAATCCGGGAACTACTTTCTCAATGACAGCGTTTTTTGTGGAAAGAGTGAACGAGCGACCTTCTTTTTCTATTTTTCTTCCATCCAACCTTTCCAGCAGATCGGGCAGGGAATCGGCTACAATCTCAATCACTCCTAATTCCAATGCCTCTTTGGCAGTGATCGACACACTTTCCCTAATGGCCTGTTCAGCCCATTGTGCATTCCGTCCCTTTCGCGCGGCTATGCCTCGAATGTAAGCGGCAAGGTCATTGACGATTTTTTCCGACATGGAGGAGCCTATTTCTTGTCCCCCTCCGCCGACTGGATGAGCAGCTCCGATGTTTGTCCCCGGGGCCATTGCCGCGACATCTGCCGCTACCGTGATCAATGCACCCGCAGAAGAGGCTGATGAACCGCTCGGTGCCACGTAAACGACAACGGGCACTTTGGCGTTGATCATTTCCTTAATGATGGTTTTTGTAGTGGTAACAACACCTCCTGGGGTATCCATTCTGATGATAACACATGCTGCGTTCTTGTCCTGAGCATGCTCTATACCCTTGATGATGTAGTCGGCGAGGGCAGGGTTGACCGTACCGTCAACAGAAAGAAGTATTACGATAGGTTTGGTGGGGGTGTCCTGAGCTTTCGGTCCGTTGTCAGGTCCGAAAACCAGCATACCAATTCCCATAATCAATACTGTCAGAGACAACATCCTGCGCAAGCGTTTCATGTCGTGCCTCCTTGGGCCGAAACCGGCAGGCCCAGCAGGGCCATTACTTGCCTCAGGTCCGACCAAGCCTCAGCTTTATATCCCCGCTCCTGCTCTTTTCTCAAGAGAAACGATGGGTGGTAAGTCGGCATAACTTTGATACCATTTCTCAAGTAGAAGGTGCCTCTTATCTTTCCTATGGATTCTGTGGTTTGAAGCAAAGTCCCGGCAGCTATTCTTCCCAGGGCTACCACCACTTTAGGATTCACGGAACGTACCTGGAGTTCCAAAAAAGGAAGGCACGCTGCGATCTCTTCAGCCTCGGGATCACGATTCCTCGGAGGACGGCACTTTACTATGTTTGCGATGTAGACATCAGATCGACTCAAGCCCATGGCTCCGACCATTTTGGTCAGCAAAGCCCCGGCCCGGCCTACAAAAGGCCTTCCTTCTCGATCTTCTTCTGCTCCCGGCCCCTCACCGATGAACATGACTCCGGCATGGGGATTACCTTCTCCAAATACGATGTGATTTCTTGTTTGACTCAAACCACACCTTGTACAGTCGCCAAGCTCCTTACGGACACGTTCCAACGACAGCGTGGAATGATAGTGACCACTGTGAGGTGGCATAAAAACCTCTTCAAATCCCTGCTGGATTTGAAATTCCAAGAAGTCTCTCACATCCCACAACCAGGCTTTAACGTCCATGGATGCCACGTCAGCGTCTCTCATACAAATTAGGGCTTTTTTCTTTGAAGAGCATTTGCACGATCGAGTATGAGGTCGGCGACCTTCTCCTTTGGCATCAACTCATGTTGTTCCATTTCCCCGGATCGAAGAATGAATGTCACAACATTGGTGTCGTGGTCAAAACCTGCGCCAGGCAAACCAACATCATTCACAACGATCATATCCGCGTTCTTTTTCGTCAGTTTTTTCTTGGCCTTCTCAATAGGTCGATCGGTTTCCGCGGCAAAGCCGACCACGATCTGACAATCCTTTTTCACTGAGCCTACGGCTTTGATGATGTCGAGGTTCGTTTCGAGCTGGAGAGCTTTGTCCAGTTCGTCCTTGGGCATCTTGCTATCTCTCGGCCTTGCAGGCCTGAAATCTGCTACTGCAGCAGCTTTTACTAATATGTCCATCTGGGGGAAGAATGCCATAACCTTTTCATACATTTCTTGAGCCGTACGCACGGCAATGAGTTTCACGTTGAATGGAACCGGTATTTTGAGTGGCCCGGCCACGAGGGTAACATCTGCGCCTCTTGCAGCGGCTCGTCGTGCCACCGCAATCCCCATTTTTCCCGAAGATCTGTTTGTGATAAACCGAACGGGATCCAAAGGCTCCTCGGTCGGTCCTGCCGTCACCAAAATCTTCAGGCCCAGGAGATCTTTCGGGCTGAGGGCACTCTGAATGGCTTCGAATATGATTTCCGGTTCGGGCAATCTACCCGCACCGGTCCATCCGCATGCCAAAAAGCCGTATTCTGGATCCAGGATGTGGTAACCGCATTTCTTCAATGCCCTCAAGTTTCTTTGTACAATAGGATTATTGTACATGTTCACATTCATGGACGGACAAATGAGTAACGGGCACCGGATGGCAGTTATCACGGTTGTTAGCAGATCATCTGCTATCCCCGACGTGATCTTTCCAATGATATTGGCCGTGGCGGGAGCTATGACCGCTACGTCGGCCGCATCAGCAAGGGTAATATGTTCTACCGAGGGCTGGTGATCGTCCTCCCACATATTGTCACACACGCGGTTTTCGCTTAAAGCGGCCAATGTCATGGGAGTCACAAACTGCTTTGCAGCCTCAGTCATAACTATCTGGACGTTCATCTCGGCTTTTTTGAGCAGTCGCACAAGAAAGGGAATCTTGTATGCGGCTATACCGCCGGAAACACCTAGCAGGACCGATTGAGTCACGTCATGACCTCTATTCACCAATACATCAGGTCTCTAAGGTAACGTCGGATTGGTGCGGCTGAGTTCAAAAATGTCCGCAGAAACCAGAACTGTTTCGTCGCCGGCTGCTCCTTGCAATGACTCCCACATCGTCTTATGTCATTGTGCTCGAAGGAAAAGAATGCCGACGCGACTTCAAGTAATAAGGACACGATCACATACGGGAATTTATATCAATAGGATGGGAAGGTGTCAACGCGCTATCAACCCGCTCACCGATACCGAAACGTGACGAGAAACCGTTGAAAGGCTATGCTATCCTCGGCATGCCGCAGGCATCAGGGGCACCTTCGTCCACGCCAACCTTCCAAATCTTCGATAATTCTCTTTCCGATAGCGTACTTATCGAATTCTGATGGGGATTTTCCGCGATCATATTTGAGGAGATTTTCGAGGAAGTGCGTTTTAGAGGCCTTGAGAACTTGGTCTTCACTCATAACCGTAATATTGGGCGACCGAACGCTCTTCGCACGGAGTTCCTGTTCACCGCCCCCATGACTCTCTGGTATGATCAAGGCCCGGGCGCCGGTCAGGAGTATTTCATTGATGGTGTTGTAACCTGCCCTGGATATAACTAATTCACTGTGGGCAACGAGATCGACCAGATCCGGCACGAAGGACAGGAAACGAACATTTCCGCTGAGAGGATGAGTCTTAATGGCCGTGCAGATTGAATCCGCGAGGTAGGGATCGACTACCATGGCCACCTGATAGCGAGGCATTAAGCCGGATGAGGCCAATAATTCCAAAAGCTTACATGATAGTTCACACACTTTGTCGCTGCGACCCAGAGAAACCAAAATAGTCTTCTTAAGGGACAATCCAAACTTTCGAAAGGCTTCTGATCTTCCTGCAATCTCCGATCGTATCTTTGTGGTGATCTTCCCCAAATACGTTATCTTCTTCTCCAACTCTGGGTCGTTTCCGAGAAACTGCTTGTTGATGTCAATGACGTTCCTATCCTCCAAGACATACATGAAATCGTAGAGCGCTCCTATGTTGATGGATTCGGAACGATGACGGGGATTTTGATACGGAATCCGGAGCAGCGGAACCCACTTCATAATGCCTCGACATATGTGCACAAGCGTGAAATCCATGGGGCCGCCTTTTCTCATCCACTTCTTCATCAGAAGTGGAATCAACTCGCTCATCTGGCCCGTCATGTTATGTTCAATGATGAGCACATCGGGTTGAAAGAAGTCAAAAGTGCTCATGATCATGTTCTGTCTGAAATCAAAGATTTCCTCTAACCCAAAGCCCGATAGGTAACGGGAAACCATGGGATTGGTTTCCTGATCGATGTCGATCTTCACCGAGGGAAGTTTGATTACCTCGATGCCTTCCCTAAAGAAGATCTGCGGGATAGATGTCCCTGATATTACCAACAAGTCTATGTCAGGTCGCCATTTCTTGATACCGGTCATGACGGCGAGTGTCCTGAAGGCATGACCGAGCCCAATGGAATTATGGGTGTAAACAAGAATTCGCTTTACGCAATTTCCGGACATATTCTCCTAGCCTGACAAAAGAGTATCACTTGATCATTCTATGAATGCCTCAGAATAGGCCCACAGCGGCACCCTGTTCGTGATGAGACTTATATAGCACATCCCAACGCATCACATCCCGTTAAATTCAGACCGGCTGCACGATGGCATGCCACGAGGTGTCCTGGTTCAATTTCAACGAGAGATGGCTCCTTGAGAAAACAGAGATCCTCAGCATACTGACATCGGGGATGAAATGGGCATCCCGGCGGAGGATTCATAGGATCGGCAGGATCACCTTTCAGGATGATTTTTTTTCCTTGCAGATCACGTCTTGTCGTGGGGACGTTGGACATCAGGGCCTCCGTGTAGGGATGCCGAGGTCGAGCAAACAGTGGATCAGCCGGAGCGTACTCCACTATCCTGCCGACATACATGAGAACTATTCTTTGGCTGAAGTGCCTCACGAGCCCCAGATCATGAGAAATGAAAAGGTACGCCAGTCCCATGCGATTCTGGATTTCCAGGGCAAGATTAACTATCTGAGCTTGAACTGAAACGTCCAGGGCCGAGGTAGGTTCGTCCGCCACCAGGAGCTTGGGGTAAAGCGCTAATGCTCGAGCTATGCTGATACGCTGTCTTTGCCCCCCAGAAAAAGCATGAGGATATCTGCTGAGATGGCTCACTCGAAGGCCGACAAGGTCAATCAACTGGCGGACGCGATCTTCGAGTTCTGATCCTCTGAGTATCTTGTTCACTATGAGAGGCTCGGCAAGTATCTCCCTTACTGTCATTCTGGGGTTCAACGATGCAAAGGGGTCTTGAAAGACCATCTGGATATATCGGCGCAATGGTTTCATGGCAGCGGAATCGATTGACGCAAGGTCAACCTTTGGTGATCCATTTGGAGGCTGGAACCAAATATGACCTGCAGTCGGTCTATAGGCTCCCATGATCATGCGTCCCACCGTTGTTTTCCCGCAACCAGATTCGCCGACCAGCCCAAGGGTCTCTCCTTCCTTGATGGAGAAACTAACTCCGTCAACTGCCTTCACCAGACCCACGGTCTTCTTGAACATTCCCTTGTGAATTGGGAAATGTTTCTTGAGGTCGTTAACTTCTAGGAGGTTATGCGAACTGGTCACGCTGTAAAGGTCCTCAATGTGGTAAACAGATTCCGGGACACGCCACATAGTGGCGATCCGATACACGGCTTAATTCATAAGGTTGATCTCTGCAAACGGTATTTCCGCCGCACTCATCACATCTACCGAAAAACGGGCAACCAGGAATATGAATCAGCGGGTTTGGGAGAGATCCGTCTATTGTTGCGAGATGGGTCCTCACCGGAGTGTCGATTCCTGGTACTGATTTAAGTAATGCTCGGGTATATGGATGAAGAGGTTCGGTGAAAAGAACATCAACAGGAGCGCGCTCCATAACTCGTCCGAAATAAACGACCAAGACATCGTCGCTTGTGTCGGCTATAACCCCCAAGTTATGCGATATGAAAAGGACTGCCATACCGAATTCTGCCTGGAGCTGTTTCAGCAAATCAAGTATTTGTGCTTGTATGGTAACGTCCAGGGCTGTGGTGGGTTCATCGGCGATGAGGATTCTGGGATGACATATCAAGGCCATGGCAATCATGGCTCGTTGCCTCATGCCGCCTGAGAGTTGGTGAGGATAAGTATCAATAAGCCTTTCGGGCCGCGGTATTCCCACTTTCCCCAGCATCTCTATCCCTCTGTTCCGCGCCTCATGATGTGAAACGTCCGAATGTAAGGTGAGTGCCTCAATGATTTGGCTCCCAATAGTGTGAAGGGGACTGAAAGAGTTCATGGGTTCCTGAAAGATCATCGAAACTTCTCTGCCCCGGATGTCTCTCATCGTGCGGCTATGTGCGTCCAATTGTACGAGATCGGTGACATGTGGGTTGTCGTTACTCCCCTCCTCGGTGAGGAGAATTCGACCATCCACAATCTTTCCCGGAGGAGGTACGATCCTCAAAATTGACTGACCAATAACACTCTTGCCGCTTCCTGATTCTCCTACAATGCCAAGCGTTTTTCCTTGTTCAACTGCAAAACTCACCCCATCAACCGCGCGCACAGTTCCTTCATCAAGAAAGAAATGAACTTTGAGGTCTTCTACTTCGAGGATCGGTTTCATGGGGTTCACCGGGAGTATGGGTCGACAGCGTCTCTGAGGCCGT
>JAUPKT010000212.1 GCA_030837305.1 Thermodesulfobacteriota bacterium | reverse complement strand
TATCATAGTCTATTTTTTTGTCAAGAAAAAAGAATAGTAAGAGCAAAAAAGTGATTTTTTGTTTCAGACTATCTCATCTGAAATATAGAGGCACATCTTATAATGGCTAAATAACTGCATTTTACCAGGAACAAGCTGTGATGCAACGAGGTCTTGGTTCCGATAGACCTTAATGATAATCTGTCCTGTGATGAAGACCTATTTGGAAATAAGAGCAGGCGAAAAGGCCCTGGCGCTTGTTCAGGAGGAGGGCTTGCGGCCGGAACGGATAGCTGCATTTGCGGGTCCGGCAGGTGGCCCTAAATGGTTTGTGTCCGTTGGGTTCGACCGAGCGTTAATTCGCTCGGAATTTCTCAGGACAGCGGGGAGAAGAATTCTTCTCGCAGGCGCCTCTGCAGGTGCCTGGCGATGTCTGGCCATGGCATGTAAAGACCCCTTGGAAGCATACGAGAAACTACGCATCGCCTATTCCAGAAACGTATTTACTGCCTCGGACACTCCGGCCACGGTTTCCAAAGCGCTGGATGGCAATGTACGATCCTTCCTTGGACTAAACGACGAGGGATTCATTTTAAATCACCCCTGTTTTGATCTGGCCGTTCATACCGTACGCGCTCAGTCCATAGCGGCTTCAGATAGCAAGATTCTCCAGGGTATGGGGTTGCTGTTGTCAGCAATGCTGAATTTGTTTTCGAGCAAGGCCATGGGAATTTTTTACGAGAGAGTTGTCTTCTTTTCCGGTCCTGTGAAGCCGATTTTCTTGAACCATAGCTTTCAGGGTCGGTCCGCTCCTCTCACGGAAGACAATTTGCAGTCGGTTGCGTTGGCGACAGGGTCGTTGCCTTTCATTGTATCGGGAGTAACTGATATTCCACATGCTCCGGAAGGGGTGTACAGGGATGGAGGACTTCGAGACTACCAACTCAATGAATGTTATTCTAGGAAAGAGGACGGTTTGACCCTTTTTTTTCATTATCAAGAGCGTATCGTTCCCGGTTGGTTCGACAAGAAACTGGGGTGGCGCAGACCAAGTCGGGAGACACTATCAAATGTGGTCCAGATCTATCCAGGACAAGCTTTTCTGGACTTGTTGCCCGACAAACGACTCCCGGACCGCAATGACTTTGTTGAATTTGTTCACAATCCGAACGAACGGATTCGTCGCTGGGACACTGTGTCGGAGTTGAGTGAAATCTTGGGACAGGAATTCATGGAGTGTGTGGAATCGGGCAGCATCAAAAAGCGAGTAAAACCGATGTGACTCTGGAGCTGCAAACGCATAGCTACTGTGTGGAAGCGGGGAAGTTCATCAAGACCCAACAATTACAGCAGGGTACATAACTATGACCAGACCTACGTGGCATGAGTACTTCATGCTTTTAGCCAAATTAATCAGTGTGCGATCGACATGTAACTCCAGGAAGATTGGAGCGGTCATTGTCCGAAAGAATCGCATACTAGCGACTGGTTATAATGGCGCGGTTCATGGAGCACCTCACTGCACTGATCGAGGCCCGAATTTTTGTCTCAGAAGATCCATTGGGGCGAGTGACGCAGACAAGTACAACTATTGCATTTCAAGTCATGCCGAAGTGAATGCCATTGATCAAGCTGCTCGTTTCGGAATATCGCTTGAGGGGGCAGGGCTCTACTGCACTTTAGAACCATGCAATTGGTGTTTTAAGCAGCTCATTCAGGCAGGTATTACGGAGGTGTATTTCGAGGAACCGTACGAATCCCTGAACAAGGAGTTTGATCTTTATTGGCGCAGAATCATGGAGTCTGACGCGAATTTTCGGGTCTTCGAGCAGGTATCTCTATCTTCGGCGGCGCTGCACATGGTGCTGGAGGTGATCCAGCATCGATCGTCCAGAAAGCTCGGAGCAACGTCACCTCACGATAGGACGATTCTTGATATGGAATCCATCCAAGATTTTGTCCAGCCGAAAGAATCGGACAGGCCATGATTACAATGTCCACTTCGGACAATCCCATAATGGGAGTCACTCGTGTGACGTGGAGGCACTCTTGATAAAGATTACACGAATTCAGCATTTTTCTGAAAATGATCTCATAGAAAGCCTGCGTCAGGTTACCTTGCTCAAAAGACCTGAAGTAACAATTTATGAGCACGCCTACATATCTCTTGAAACGATTAACCCAGCTATTTTGTCACCGGCTCAAAACTACATATTGAGATCAGAGTTGAAAAAAGTCCGGGAATTAAAATGGGCTCTTGAAGCTCATGATGTAGACATTTACCTGCTGCGGGGATATCTGCGATTGTGGATGGAGGGCCTCGATGACCCAATCGACTTGCTGCCTCCCGTGGTGGAAGAATCCATAGAACGCAATGGCTCAATTCATTTCATAATTAATGATGGGATGCACAGAGTGTACATGGCGTTGCGGGAATGGACGCGTACACAGGCGGTGGTAATTCGCGGTATTCCAAGAGAATATCCCTACTATGCTTTTCCAGTTCCCGGAGGCTGGGAATCAGTGGAAGAGCGAGAGGATCTTCCGGAAGGATATCTGAAGAAATGGCATCGTATTGCCGATTACCATGCTTTGTACAGGAACTTTAATTCGGCGTTCTTAAATGTAGGGGCTCCGAGAGTTTTTTTTGAGAAAAATCGGCAGGAGAAATGAAACGAGAGTTACCGAGCCGCCGTCTTAGGCTTCCTAGCTCTTGGAGTCATAATGGGAATACTGCATGGAAAAAATGCCGCGTCCTTGAGTAATGGAACGCAGCGAAGTGGAATAGCCGAACATAGTCGCCAAGGGCAATACAGCCCTAATGACGGAGGATCCTGACAGTGGGGAAACTTCTTCCAATCTGCCTTTTCTACTATTAAGGTCTGCAATAACTTCGCCCACATATTCGTCAGGTATGGTAACCTCAACGGTCATAAATGGTTCCAAGAGTACAGGGGAAGCTTTTTCACAAGCTTCTTTGCACGCTTGTCCGGCGGCGACCTTCAAGCCCAGGCCGGTCATGGAAGCCACGTCAGAACCGAGTTCATGCAAAGTCACTTGTATGTCAATCGCCTCATTTCCGGCTACGACGCCGGCCAGCATAGCTTCTCTCGCACCCTGCTCGATGAAATTGAGGAGATCTGAAGATAACAGGTCAGAGGGAATTGCGTTTTCGAATACGTAACCGCCTCCCCGCTGCGTTGGAGATACAGACAACGTGAGATCACCGATATGTCGTACGTCGTGTATTTCACGATCAAATCTCACGTGAGCTTGTCCGGAAGACAGGACCGTCTCTTTATACAATACCTGAGGTTTTCCTGATCGAACGGCCACTCCATACTCTCTCTTTAGTCGATCGAGTATGATTTCGAGATGAAGCTCTCCCATGCCGGAGATGAGCAACTGACCGGTGTCTTGATTTTCGCTGTAGTTGAATGATGGATCTTCCACGGCGATTTTTTCGAGAGTCGCGTAAAGCTTTTCCTGATCGGCCCGTGTTTCAGGTTCGATGGCAATTGAGATAACCGGTTTGTAGAGGTCGACTGATTCAAGTATGATGGGAGAGGATATGTCGGTAACGGTATCACCGGTAATTGTGTCTTTCAATCCAACAGCAAGTGCGATGCTCCCGGCAGGAGCGGATTCAATGCGCTCTCGTTTGTTGGCGTGCATTTGAAAAAGGCGGGCCACTCGCTCTTTCACGCCCCTCGTAGCATTGTATATCTCACTTTCAGCGCGCAGTTCTCCGGAGTAAATCCTCAAATAGGTAGCTTTTCTTCCCTGGTCCATGGACACTTTGAAAGCCAAGGCACTCAAGGGTTCACTGAGCTTGGGTAATCTTTGTTCTTCGAATCCTGTCAAGGGATTGATACCTGTCACGGGAGGCACATCCAGGGGCGATGGCAAAAAGTCAATTACCGCATCAATTACCGGCTGAACTCCTATATTCTTAAGTGCGGATCCACAGAGTATGGGAACAAACGTATTAGAAATGGTGCCTATGCGGAGTCCTCTTAAAATTTGCTTTTCGTCAAGGTCTTCATATTCGAGATAGTGTTCGAGAAGTTCTTCATGCATTTCCGCAGCCGATTCCAGCATGGAACGTCTTGCCACCAAAGCATCTTCAAGGAAGGAAGAAGGAATATCTTGAACATGAATTTCGGATCCGAAGGTTGACTTATCCCAAGACAGGGATTTCATATGAATAAGATCCACGACCCCGAGACATTCATCTCCGGCCATCATGGGTATTTGAATCACCACTGGATGTGCCCCGAGTTTTTGTTTAACCATATCAACAGCTCTGGTAAAGTTAGCCCCTATACGATCAAGTTTATTAACAAAAACAATTCGAGGAACCTGGTACCGATCAGCCTGACGCCACACGGTTTCAGTCTGAGGTTCCACGCCTCCCACGGCGCAGAGGACGGCTACGACGCCATCCAGTACCCGTAGTGATCTCTCCACTTCTATGGTGAAATCAACATGTCCAGGAGTGTCAATAAGATGTATTTCGTGATTCTTCCACGTCAACGTGGTGGCCGCCGAAGTGATGGTAATACCTCTCTCTTGTTCCTGCGGCATGTAATCCATGGTGGCTGATCCGTCGTCCACCTCACCTATCTTATGAATTTTCTTGCTGTAAAACAGGATTCTCTCGGTGAGAGTGGTTTTTCCCGCGTCTATGTGAGCGGTAATACCGATATTTCTGATACGAGACAGATGTGGGAAAGCCATCTGACAAAACCCTATTGCGAAATGCATCTTGTTACATAGGCTTTTTACTTTTTCCATCTTATCAATCCCGTGTCAAGCATCCCAGCCTCCCCACCCTTTAGCAAGGCCTCGCGGCAGAGGCAGCGTGGATCATGTTCCTCTCGGGAAATGGTTTTCATAGGCCGCAATCGTTCAAACAGGACCAGGGATGACATTCACATTATCAACCTCCAATGATAGGATATGCCGATCGCCCTTGATACAAGCAACCGCCCACGGATCAGCAATCATGAATTCCGACATCATCCAACGCGGAAAAGCGTTTTTAGACCGTCGAGCCCAAGAATGGGGAGGGGTGATGGCTTTTTCGGTTCGTAATGGAGGGTGTTCTCCCAAGCCGATGGAAAGCCT
>JAUPKT010000211.1 GCA_030837305.1 Thermodesulfobacteriota bacterium | reverse complement strand
CGGACCTTCGACAAGGTCCCGTCCAGAAATGAAAATCTCCCTCGTCGCTTTCACCATTATCGATGAACCAAGATTTCGCAAGAATGACGAGGGAAGAACTACCAAATCATGAACAGTTCCCTGGTTTGGTTTTCACCGATTGCGATTAGGCCCCTTTGAGGGGCCAGCAATCGTAAAGCCCCGGCTTTGCCGGGTGACTAAGCGCAGAATGGATGGGGTTCCGTTATGTTAATGGGGATGCTAATAGGAAAATATTTGGCTTTGGGATTGTTTGAGACTCTAACTCTAATCCGCTACGGCCATTACTGGTTGCTAAAACGCTCCAGCGTTCCATGAGGGTTGATACGATTCTTATTCGAGCAAGAAAGCAGCTATCCGTTGTTGCTTCACAATTAGGAATGGCGGACATTTTACGAAAGAACGTACTGTTAGCAGGGTTCCATGCGTTCAGATCATACAAGCGCAAAGAGCTTGAATAAACTCTTTTTAAAAATTTGTCGAACTTATAGTAAAAGCAGAAAAAGATGGATAGGGGCTTCGTTTGATTTCATTATAAAAGCTACCTATCAATACCATACATAGAAAGCCCCCCAAATTGGGGGGCTTCAGAGCTCGTACTATGGGCAGAACGCCTCTTATTAGTTGATTCCGCCAAGATGATGCTGAATAGCGCTTAATCGGGCTTTCAAATCTTCATTTTCCTTTTTTAGTTCTATCATATAAAGAGTTAATTCCTCCACTTTTTGCAATAACTTCGTGCTCATGTCTCCCATTTTGACTCCATTTTTTGCCACTTCTTCCTCTGTGGGGATGCCGGGAAGATGTTTGTTTTGGGATATAAAAGTTTCCACTTCGCTCAGGGGGGGAAGTTTGTAATTGTCTTTGAAGACAAAGTCAGCCCAACCAGTGGTTGTGACAGTCAGTTCCTTACAGCCGATACTGCCATTCACGGCAAGATTGTAGGCGGGAGCTGTTGTTCCGATGCCGACTTTGCCGGCGGCATCAATTCTCATTCTTTCAACTGTACCATTGTAGTGGCCAAAGGTGAAAGGATTGGCACCAGCAGTAGCAAACTGAACTAAATTGTTCGTCCCATCCCAAACTTAGCCGCCATATTCGTCTACACCAAGTCCTTCACCGACCAACACGCCTCCACCTGTCGTCGTAAGTGCAAAAATATTGCCCTGCACATGAAGGGTCTGCAATGGATTCGTCGTACCAATACCCACATTCCCATTAGTGTAGTATATATTATTCCCCGACTGTTCCCAATACGGAGAGGTAAGGCTTCCATCTGCTGCGACTTTAGAAGAAACGGTGCTGAAGAGGGAGGTGATGTATTCTTTGGCTGAGAGGCCTGAGGCGGAGGAGAGGGGCAATCCCTGATAGATGGTGGTAATGGGATTGTCGTCGCCCTCGTATGCCAGGGTCAAATAGGTGGCGATGGAGGCGTCGCTGGCTAAGAGGAGCTTGACCATGGTTTCATCCGAGACGCGCGTTCTGACGTCGACGGGTTGGCCATTCACCGCAACTTCGGACCAGATTTCCTTGACGCGGGTCGGGTTCTTCGGGTCGTCGCCCATGTTCAGTTTGTTGGTAAATTCCACCTTGAGCCTGGCTATGGGGCCTAATTCCACACCGTTCGACTTGCTGAGTTCAAAATCCAGGGCGTATTCCCCCCTCGCGAAGGTCTGGGTGGCAATGGGCACGGTCGCGCCTGCAGCGTCATACAGGGAGACTGTCAATTCAGCCGGCAGGTCCTCGACACCCAATATCGGAGAATTCAGATAAACATCCTTCTGGATTGTTATCCCTTCAGCGTCCTGGGCCAATGCGGCATGCATAGGGAACAGCAAGAGGCTTAGAATGAAGGCTGCACAAACGATTCTACCACCAAAAAATCTGACTTTAGAATACATAACGTTTTCCTCCCTTGTTGTTAGTGTTTATATCCCCATATTTCTTAGCGTTACGTATCATCTCAGTAAGCTGGGGGCCTTAGCCGTCTCGGCCTCTGTTTTCACCGCAAAGGCGCGGAGAACGCAAAGAAAGGGAAAAACGGTTCAGTCGGTATCCTTTGCGCCTTCGCGGTGAGATATCATTTTTCGTTGCCGCCCCCACTTATTGAGATGTTGCGAATGACACAAATAGGCAAAGAGAATGACTCCTGGTGTCCTATTACCAAGTTAAAACCCTTTGGTCAAGAAAAAAAACATCTGGACTGAAGTGCGAATGCATTTTCACCTACACTGTCATCCTCCAAGGGAACACCGTTCGCGCCCCAAGGCCCATCCCCAAAAATTCAAAAATGCACCATTTCAAAAACCTCAAGATCAACCCTTGTGAAACGGGGTGAAATACGCTAATTTATCCATTCACGGAGACCCGTTTTCCGCCGCCTGCTCGTCTCCATACCACCGGTCAGTGACATGAAGACTGTGGAACCTTGAGATTGGCGAAACAGGCAAGATGATTTGCGGCAAAATAATTTAGGGCAAAATGATTAAGGTTAAGATAATCAGGGGCAAACTGTTTGAGGCTTGATGTGGTGACATCATGAAATTTGCGGGCATTCCGGGTTGCAGGGGGTTGGGGCAGATCGCAGAGGGGATGGCGCATAGGGCAGAGAGCATAGTGCAAAGGACGGAGGACGGAGGACAGAGGGCGGAAAGAATCGAAAGGGAGGGCGTTGAAAAGAGGTTTCGGTGTGGAAGCGGGTGGTATTGAGTGGAGGCGAGTTGGGGGGCAAAACCATCTTGACGTTTGAGGTGTCGCGGACATGGAATCCGAAGGGGATGGGGGTGAGCAAGGATAATCGAGATCTGGGGGTGGCAGTGGCGAATCATTGTGAACCTCCTCAGGCAAATAAAGATATCAAAAGTGTATGCCGAGAAAGTATGATAAACTGATGAACCCGCGAATCAAGCTTCTTGTGAACGCCGTCCCTATGGTGAATGTGAACACCGGGATCGGCCGCTATCTGAGGTGTCTTTATACGGAGATGGAGCGGGCTTATGGCGACAGGCTGGACATCGGCTATTTTGATGGGTTCAAGGTCACGTTTAGGATGCCTGGCGGTCCGGCCAACCTAAGTCGATGGACACGGGGCGTGGACCTCTTCTGGGGGATGCCGGCCTATCCCGCCCTCATGGTCCGGCTCGCCTTCCACTTTTTGAGAGAGGGGATTTTCCGGAAATGGAGCCGGCAGTTTGATGTGTACCACGAGGCGGGTTTTTTCCCCTTTTCTGTTTCGCCCCGGTTAAGAACCGTTTTTACCATCCATGATCTCTCCCTGATCCGTTTCCCTCAGCACCATCCACGGGAACGGGCGCTCTATTCCCGCCTCTTTTTGCGACGCAGGTGCGCCGGCGTTGATCATTTCCTGGCGGTTTCGGAGTTCACTGCGCAGGAAATGTGGACCTTTCTGGGGATTGGGCCTGAACGAACAACGGTTACCCTCGAGGCTCATGACAAGAAGATATTTTATCCCAGATCATCTGAAGCGATTCGAGAGTTCCTTCGAGACCACGCCCTGCCAAAAGAATATTTTCTCTTTGCGGGCGCCGGAGATCCCCGAAAGAATATGGATATTATCCCGAAGGCCCTGGAGAAGGGAGGGCTGGATGTGCCCCTTGTCGTGGCGGGGTGGTCGGGGTGGTCCCGGGGGGCCGTTTCAGAAAGGGTCATTCCGCTCGGATTTGTCAGCGATGAGGACCTGGCGCGGGCCTATTCGGGGGCCATTGGGATGATTTTCCCCAGCTCGTATGAGGGATTTGGGCTCCCTGTCCTCGAGGCCATGGCCTGCGGCTGCCCGGTCGTGACCACAAGAGAGACGAGCCTGCCGGAGGTGGCCGGGGATGCGGCCCTGTATATGAGAGGCCCTCGGGATGTGGATGATCTTTCCGGAATTCTGAGAGACCTGGTTGGTAATCGCGCGATGAGAGAAGACCTCGCAGTTAGGGGACTGGAACGGGCCAAGGGGTTTTCGTGGAAAACAACTGCGAGACAGACGGTTGAGGCGTTTGAGGCGGTGTTGAAATGAGGTCCGACCGGAAACTCGTCCTCCACGATTTTTTCAATACCCCTGACGGCGGGGGGAGGGTGGCTGTCATTCTGGCCAGGTCCTTTCGTGCCGACCTCCTGACCGGGCATTTCGATGGGAGCGCGTTTCCTGATGGGTACTTTGACGGGGTGACGCCCCAGAGTCTCGATGCCTATCGCAGGTCGCCCAGTTGGCTCCGGTTCTCGAAGATCCTTCAAGTCGGGTGGGCATTTGCGCATTTTCCAAAAACGTCGACCTCGTGGACCGTATTTAGCGGCTCATTTTCTCCCCTGGCGCATAAGAGGATCTCGGGCCGGAAGGTCTTTTATTGCCTCACCCCGCCGCGTCTTCTGTATGATCAACGGGGGTTTTTGGTGCGGCAGGTCCCTGTGTGGCAGAGGCCCCTCTTGAGATGCGTCATGTCCTTATACCGCGTTGCCTACGAACGGGCCGTGCGCAGTATGGACATGATCGTTGCCATTTCAGAAACCGTCAGGGAGCGAACCATGGAATACCTGGGGCATGACAGCCTCGTTGTGTACCCTCCCTGCGAAACAGAGAGATTCCGAT
>JAUPKT010000210.1 GCA_030837305.1 Thermodesulfobacteriota bacterium | reverse complement strand
TTGGTATACGTTCCGGCGGAATTCGTTCTTGTAGCTCCGACTCAAGAATTGCACCCGCGTCCACCAGTTTTCGAAAAATATTTTTCAAGGCCTGTTCGGAGAGCTTGTACTTCTCCATAAGACGCTGGTCGGTCATACCGCCTTTGATGTCGGCAACTATTTCGTTTCCTTTTATCCTTCTTTTCGGAGACATCTCTTGTTGGCTTCCACCTCGTGAAGTGTTTACACTAAAATATAGCCGCCACCCCATACCGGTCGGCTGTTTCTTGTCGTCTTTCTGCAATCTGCGTCATTAGCTCTCAGTCCTGTCACGGCCAAGCCTCTTCGCTCTGTAGAGAGCCTCGTCAGCGTGTCTGATGAGGCCGTCAACATCCCTGGGTTGTTCGGCTTCCGCCACCCCTAAGCTCAGCGTCACCTGAACGGGTCCACCGGTCGTCTCTATCGGCTTATGGGATACGCCGACCCTAAGTCGTTCTGCGACCTGAACAGCCGTTTCCTTCGTACAACCTGGTACTACAAGCAAAAACTCCTCTCCCCCGTATCTCCCGCAGAAATCGTACGGTCTCATGAAAGAGGCGAGTCTTGCGGCAGTGGCCTTCAGGACTTGGTCTCCAACAAGATGACCATGAGAATCGTTAACTACCTTAAAATGATCAATGTCAGCGATAATAACGCTAATCGGCGTCTCTTCGCGCTCTGCTCTTTTCAACTCACGACACAGCATCTCCAAGATCGCCGAACGATTTAACAGCGTGGTGAGAGAGTCATGAGACGCCTGGAATTCTGATGCCTTGAGGGCCGCAATCAGATCATCCTGCAGCTTTACAATGCGAGCACCTGCGCGCACACGGGTACGGAGTTCGTTGTAATCAAATGGTTTAACGATGTAATCATCGGCCCCTGCTTCTAGTCCTCTTACGATATCTTCCTGGGAACTCTTGGATGTGAGAAAAATGACATAGACGTATGGTTCACTGCCTGAGGCTCTCAAGGCAGTACAAATGTCCAGACCATCACGTTTGGGCATCATCCAGTCGAGTATTGCAAGCTTAGGAGGGTCGTCCCCCTCCAAATTACTCCATGCCTCCTCGCCATCCGCGCTCACTACCACTTCATGACCCCATTTCCGCAAATGGGTTTCAAGAAGAAGACGGGCCATCGGGTCGTCGTCGGCGATGAGAACCTTTAACGCTCTTTGTTCCTCTGGAATGTCTGCTGTCAAAAAAATATTCCCCAAAAGGTACTGTTCGTTTACTCTCCGTCAAGGACCCTTTCACCTGCCACGGGCCTCTGATTGCTCTAAGAACGGTTTTCGTTGAGCATGTTGTTTGGGAGGGCAACCGTATCGGACCGGCCTCTCCTGGGAGAGTCCGTGCTTTCCGAGACCGACTGCCTGAAGTTGTCGCTGATTTCCTCAAACTCTTGCTCAACCGCCAAGAAGGCATCCACGATGGTCGGATCAAATTGCTTTCCCCTACCCCGGCGAATAGTTCGACAGGCATCTTCATGATCGAATGCCTCCTTGTAACGCCGTTCCGTGGTGAGAGCGTCATAGACATCAGCCAGGGCGACAATTCGTGCGTATAAAGGGATGTCATTTCCCATCAGTCCAAAGGGATAGCCGGTGCCGTCCCAATGCTCATGATGATAGAAGGCAACCTCTTTTCCGATGGTCAGATAGCCCTTATCTTCTCCTGCCTCTCGTGCAGCCTGCTCAAGGGCAAGGCCACCTTTTATCGTGTGTTGCTTCATAATCTCAAATTCAATATCGGTAAACTTATCCGTTGTGAAGAGAATCTTGTCCGGGAGCCCCACCTTCCCGATATCGTGAAGTATCGACCCTTGCATGAGATTCTCTATGAAATCATCGGTGAGCTTTTCCGTGTAGAGTCCGGAGGCCCTGAGTCTCTCGCAGATCAGCTTGCAATATGCTTGTATGCGTTTGAGATGGAATGCGGTTTCCTCGTCTCTTGACTCAGCCAAATTGGCCAAGGCAAGAATAAAAGCTCCTTGAAGCCGTCTAATCTTGTCGTAGGATTGACGGAGATCGTCATGGAGTCGTACCTGTTCCGTGACATCCTGCCCGAGGCTCAAGATACCGCTCATTTTCCCCGAGCTATCCAGCATAGGAGACATTGTGGCGAAAAGCGTCAGATCTCGACCATCCTTGGATATTCTTTTCATATTTTGCTGTATCGTTGTTTTCTCATTTTCAATCAATTTTCTTGCGGTTTGCAGTTCATGTTCGCCGTTTTTCCTGTCTGGAGAAAGCTTCAGAATGTTGCTGCCCACAATTTCGTCGGCCTTGTAACCGTAAATATTCTCGGCGCCTGTGTTCCAGAATTGGATGACACCATTGAAGTCAGTGAGGATTATGGACACTCCTGTCGAGCTGTTCAAAATCCCTGACAAGAACTCGTTCGTGGATGCGAGTTCCCGGGTGCGTTCTTCAACCTGTCGCTCGAGAATCTTTCGATAATCCCGCTCCAGGCGTTTCAATCTGCTTAGTTCCACCCCTTTATTGACTGTGTTAATCAAGCGGTCTGGTTTTATTGGTTTGAGTAGAAAATCGTAGGCGCCTCTTCTCAGCGCCCCCAGGGCATTGTCCAGGTCACCGTACCCGGTGACCAGGATCACCGGCACCGTGTCATCAAGTTCCCTAAGCCTGGAAAGGACTTCCAGGCCGTCCTTGTGAGGCATTCTGATATCCGTGATGACGA
>JAUPKT010000209.1 GCA_030837305.1 Thermodesulfobacteriota bacterium | reverse complement strand
GGCAACGATCGTCTTTCCCAGGTTTGGGAAATGCCCCGGCGTACGTTAGGCTTTTTGCTGGAGTGAACCACGGACCACCAAGAACAAGCGATCCAGCCAATACTGCAATAATAGTGAGAAAGAATCTTCTTCCCATCTTTGTCAAGCCTCCACGAGAGACAGCAACTCGACCGTCCTGTCTAGTGGCATCCAGTAATAGTCTATGTAGTTCGCCAACGCTAATACCCCACTTGAAACAGGTCGGCCTTACCTTGCGTCACTATCCAGAATTGGATGACAGGCGCATAGGCAGAAACCAGGAACGCCAACCAAAATAGACCTGACCACTGCACGTATCTTAACTTTAAGTTGTGAGAAACGATAACCAGAGACTGATATCGACGCTCGACCGCCTCGAGAATTCCTAATGTCATGCCAAAGAAAGAAGCGGCAAAAAGGGGAAGGTAGACCAAATACCCGTAATTGTAGTGTTCCCTGTCCAAAAAGATGAATGGGCAGTGCAGTGCAGGCATCATGTACACGTACGGCCCAACGAAAGCGATAGAGCCTGCAATTCCTAGGACAACGCCCGCAGCAGAGCCAAATGCATACGCAATGCACCTACTCGGAGTAATCCTTCGCCTCACCAAAAGTGACATTAAAAGCAAGACCATTATGAGTCCTAACAGTCCGACCATTGTCAGCTTAGGCGAAAGCGACGCGACCGAGGAGCCGAATCCTTCCCCCTCAACCTCGAACACAACCCCGCAGCAGGATGTTATTATCGCAGGATCAAGTCCGGTGAAGAAGGCGATCTGCAAGAGAAGGTCTGTTAGAATCAGGGGGAAGAGCATAATCAAATACCAGCTTTTCAACATGGTGAGGGGAAAGCCTTCCACCTGGTTGTCCAAGTAGTTAAGGACTATCCACCATCCGTAAAAGTATATCGCCGCCATCTTTAGAAAGAGAACCGGCCAACCTAGAGGCTGAGCCTCAAGTATGCCCACTGTGCACATCGCTCCAGGAATGAAAGGAGCCAGAGATCTAGCAGTTATCTCGAAAACTATAAGAGAAAAAGCTTGAAAAAGCATGCTCCATGAAATAATCGCGGCGATCAACTCAGAACGGTGCTCCATCTCCAACTGCATTGGAGACATTGATGTGGTATCCCAATTAAGTACGATCCTTAGCGCATTCGCGAATGCAATGGCATTGATAGCAGTCGTGGCTACTTGACCGATGATCAATCCCAGGACCCAGGAGTTCCAGATCATTCACACCTGCCGCATTATGTGCCCGTCGCGAAGATGAATTACCGTTTCTGCGAGGACGCTTGTGAGGACGAGTGGATCGTGCGACGCTATCAAGAGGGTCTTACCCTCGTTCTTCAGATGCTGAAACAGAGAAATCACATGCTGAGACAGCGCAGTATCGAGATGCGCAGTCGGTTCATCCACAAGTAGGATTGGGGGATCGTTCATGAGAGCCCTAGCTATGGCGAGCCGTTGCTGCTCGCCGCCGGACAGAACCGAAGCTTTCTCAGCCGCCTTGTCGATCAAGCCAAACCGCTCCAGCAATGTGGTCCGCCGTTCTCTTATCGTGTTGAAAGGCACCCCCTCCGGATAGAGTACGAGATCGAGGTTGTCCTTGACAGTCAAATCAGTGATCAACTGAAAGTGCTGAAAGATGAATCCCATGTGTTTTCGGCGAAACAAAGTCCTGAAGTTCTCCGAAAGGAGAGTTGTTTCCTTCCCGAGAATGGTGATTCTTCCAGAGCTTGGCCGATTCATAAGGCCTACAAGTGAGAGCAGTGTGGTCTTTCCCGATCCACTGGGCCCGGCCAGGATGGTAGACTGTCGAGAACTTATCTTTGTTGAGATCTCGTTGAGAGCGACAAACTCGTTGGACTTGCCTGGATTGTAAGTCTTCGTGACCTTTTCCATAGTGATGATGCTCACGAGCGAAAGACCTCCTCGGGATCTCTGACAGCAGCTCGCCAAACGGGAAGAATTCCCACTGAGATATATGGAACGACCGTGAGAAACATTAGACCAAAAACTTTGGAAATATCAAATGATGGAGATATCGGATGCGGTGGATAGAGGATCGACCATCCGGAAAACACGATTCTGAGAAAAGGAGCTCCGGCGACAAACAGGTGGTAGTACGAGACAACGATTCCAACGAGAAAACCAGTCAAAGAAAGTATCAGACTCTGAAGCATGTTAAGGCGGATCACGTTTGCTGTTTGCCATCCGATTGCCTTCAGAATGGCAATTTCACGCCGTTCTTCCTGCGAAAGACGGGCTACCCTATCGTAGGCCAGAATAAGAAAAGCGAGTAGACAAGTAACGTTCAGTGATAAAACGACACCGCTTCTAAACCCGTATGAGCTTCCGTACGTACGCTTGAGTTGATTTGTAGCGATCACACGGGCACCTGGAATCATAGCAAGAATCTTTTCACCAACTTTTGGGACTTCGAAATCATTCGGCACGTACACGGCTATATCCCAACCGTTCTGGGGATCAAGGCCAAACAGTCTTCGAGCGTCCTCCTCGGTCAGGAGAATTAGATCGTGAGTCCATAATGAGACCATCGAGGAAAAAGTTCCGCGAACTTTAAACGAGATGGGGGAGCCAGCATAGTCTTGAAAGTTCAGTACGCCTCCAGGACGAACACGTCTACACTTGATGACTCCCTCGCCCACGAGGGCTTCGCCACTCTCTAAGAGTGGTATCACTGCAGCCGAAGGCGGTGGTTCAAAGGAGATTGTTTTTAGATCCCATAATTCCGTCAGATCCTCGGAACTTCCCACAATCGTATAGTTGGCTCCGGTGAAGGGATCAAAATAATACCCCCACACTCGGCCTTTGACACTAGAAACACCATGAATCTCCGCTATTTTGTCCACATGGACCAAGCTGATGGGAACTTGCCTACCAGCTCGAACGTTTTGAATGATGAGAGACGGCTGAAACTCTAGGGCTTTCAACGTCTCTTGGTACAATGCGCTGGACATGAAATCGATTCCGGAAAACATGAACACAATTAGTCCAAAGAGAGCGGTGATCGAGAAGTTTTTGGCCTTTTGGCGAAGAAGTCCCTTCAAAGCAAAATCAAGATTATAGAGCAGCGGCCTCATCACTCTGCTCCCCCTCTGATTGATTCCATCGGATGGAATATTGGTTTCTGGGGTGGTGACCCCTCAAAAAGAATCGGAGGCGGCCACATCATCCCCGCGGGCAAATAATCAGGCTGCCCAGGGTAATCCGGGAAGGCTGAGCCGGGAGTGCTGAGCCCTAAGTGCCTGACATAACGTGCGGAGGTATCCATGCCTGGATCTGGGGACGGAAGCACCGCCGAAACAGCTTTCAAGTTCTGCAACAGCGTTGCTGTGTGACCGCGAAATCGGCTGTCCACAAGTACTTCAAAGAAGAAGGCCAAAAGGACGACCAGAATTATTCCATAGATCTTCACATGGATCAATTGTTCATTCCTTTGGCTTGATCTTCTCGAAACTAACTTCCTTAAACATCAACACGTCTCCACTTTCCTGACGGCTTAGAGAAAGCGCTTCGGCGTTCTTGTCAAACGCAAGAGCTTCTTGTCCCATGGGGCCCTGGACTCTAGACCCCACGAGGAAGTAAGCAGTTTTTGCACTGATCCAAGAGCCTGAGGGGTAATCGGTCACCCAAATCATCATCGGGCTAACATCCTTGCTCACAAACGGTTTAGGATCTTTTAGGAATTGGAAAAGACATTGCGTTGAGCAAAAATGATGGATTGCCTTTTCTTTATCAATGAGTTGGCACCTGTTCTTCGGATACCTGGCAGGATACATCTGGCAGACGGGACACTGGTCCTTGTTATCAACCGGTTCAACTATTTTCCCGTCTTTAATGCGCTTTTGCCCAACCATCACTTTTTCCTTCGAGAGTTCGTCCAGAGCCAGCTTGAAGGTATCCGAAAAAGACTGGGGTTTCCCTCCACAAGATTTAGTGAACTCTTCCGCCTCCTTTTCGG
This sequence comes from Thermodesulfobacteriota bacterium, assembly GCA_030837305.1. Classification (GTDB taxonomy): domain Bacteria; phylum Desulfobacterota; class Desulfomonilia; order Desulfomonilales; family Desulfomonilaceae; genus JAUPKT01. The sequence continues at coordinate 3,760 of JAUPKT010000209.1, read as the reverse complement.
AAGGGAAAGCGATCTTACTGTTCAAGGTCATGGTACCTTTTGCTTTGGAACCGACAACGAACCACGCTGTGTTAGCCGGAACCATCTTTTCAGGAATCACGTACAGCGCCGTTTCTACCGATTGAGGTTTTTCTCCAGACTTGATCGCCATATCTGCCAAACAATGAAATGAACATACCTCCTGTTTCCCTGCTGAGTTCTCAAACGTCATCCACGTTCGAGCCCACATACTGCGTACCATCCCGCAGTTCGGGCACTGCCCCATGAATTCTTTTCTTGGAGGCATGAATGGGTGTTGAACCGCACAAGGATCATCAGCAAGGACCTGAGCTGATTCGAGTACCGTCAGAGTTACTGCGCCTAGAGCAATTATATTGAATTCCCGTCGAGAATAGAGTCGCATAGGTATCTCCTTCCTGAACCTCTCTCACTACTGCGGAGAGTCACAAACGATTGGTCTTTAGAACTTTTTGATCAAATGGCAGCCCGGCTTTTCAGATTCACAGCCAAGAGCCTTCTTTGAGTTGGACCCGCTCTCTTGAGTCAAGACAGATGAGCCGGACCAGTTCCTACACATAAGACCGGCTAATGTAGCGATATGCTATTTATCCGTTAGTCCAACCCCGGGTCACTTGCTATATGCTCCTTTGTGAGCCAAAAAGGGTTATCCTGGAGGGTGAGGTTGGCAGGGAATAGACTCTGGAGGCTGCCAATCGTCATTTCGGATGATGATTTTGACGATTGGAAAAGGGCGGATGCCGCAAAACTGTGGCTGCGGCAGGAATGGCCTGATGTCCAGCGAGATCTTCTTGATGTGCGAGTCGCATTGGCACCCAAAAAATTCCCGAAACCCGTGAGACTCGACGTCCTGCCAACCCTGACCTTCACTCGAAAGCGGGCTGACTATTGAAGACCCTTTGGAGATCGCTGTGTCGAAGCCCTTCTCTGGTCTCAAGTGACAAAAGCTCTTGAAGCCACCTCGGTTCTTTACGCATTTTGGACAGTTGCAACAACATTGATGATTGGGTTCATCTTCAGGGCAAAAGCATGACCATTCCACCAATGGGCTAATCCATACGAGATGGATTACCACCACGGGGATAAAGAACATTGAAAATAGACGACGAGATGTGCTCATGAAAAATGTTGCAAACCTCTGAAATGATGCCAGGTTCGTCATGGGTGGATGCAGAAAAGAGACCACGTGTTCTAAGTGATGTTCAAGATACATCCTACGTCGGAGTCTACCGAATTTTGTCAATCTCAGCGAGGAGCGTCTTCTCATCAGCCCACCCGAGGATTATGTGTCTAATCACACCTTTTCCGTCGATGACGAAATATGTGGGTAAACCTTTAACTTTGAAGCGCCTAGCCAGTTTACCCTCGTGATCCATGTAAATAGGAAAAGAGATGTTCATCCTTTTGATAAAATTTCGAACATGCTCTTCAGTTTGGCCCACATCGACTGCGATGAGCACGGGGCTGTTGGGTTGCTTTGTCCATTGCTGGTAGAGTTTTTCCATTAGACGGAAGTCATCTTCACAACGAGGGCACCAGTCTGCCCAGAAATACAGGATATGGACGTTCCCCGAAATTGGCTCGTAGACAATTTGATCTCCTTCAAGGCTTTGTATCCCAAATCCGACGGCTTTGTCCCCCAGATCCGGAGCTTCCTGGCTCAAACATGACGACAGGAGCGTGCAAGCAACGAAAGCGCATCCGAATACTATCTTGATCTCATTAGCCCACTTAATATGAAGAGCCGGCATGCTCACGCCATATCCTGTCGTCTGAACATCAGTGCGGCCACTACCAGCGGCGCCACGATCCATATAATGAAGAGGCCTGTGGCCGCAATCGCGGCGGTCACTCCTCCGCCAAACATCCGCAGTAGTCCCGCTCCGGCTGCTCCCAGCGCCGCCTGGCCCCCCAAGGACATCAAGACCACGACCCGGGCAATGTCAATGGGGTTTCCTAAGAGGGAGAAGTAGAGCATAGTTCTCAGATAGGCTTCATCGACGTAGTATGCGGCCGACAGAACAATCAGATCATAGATGAACAGAAAAAAGAGCCAAACAATAAGACCGGTCACGATGGCCATCGGTCGCCGGTGAGCAATTATGGACAGAAGAGCGGCCAAAGAGAGGAAAACCAGTCCCAGTGTTAATGATACAGCGATGAAAATGAAGTATTTCCAGATGCCTCCCGATTGGGTTTTAAGCGCTATAATTAGCCCGCCAAGCCCAAAGCCGAGCACTGTCATCACAGCAATAGCTGCAAACATACCGAGTACTTTTCCCAGAAGAATGTCTGTGCGTCCCAGAGGCTGTGACGCCAGAAATTCGAAGTAGCCTGGATTCCCACACATACTTTGTCCACCGGCTACTAGCGCGACCACAGGCACGATGATCAGCACGAGATTAAGCATGGTCACAGTGGTACGGTAAAAGTCCTGGAACGCAGCCTCGTAACCCAGGAAAGTCAAGCCATAATAGGAGACGCCGGAGACAAGAGCAGCGAAGAGAATGCCAAAGCCCAGCATCCATCGGCCTCTTACTTGGATTCGGAACTCAAGCTTCGCTATTTCAGCAATGGCGCCAGCCCTCATCTTGCACTCACTTTCTCTTCAGTTCTTCCTGAAAATGGGCGCCTTCCACGTGGAATTTGCCGATTACCTGGCCTGAATCCATTTGGATGAAGGCAAAGTCCGCGCCCGGCCGAACCGCGTTGAGCCTCAAGAATGCTGGGTGGCCCTTTGAGGCAACGGGAAAGACCCCTTCGTTGTCGTAACCTTTGACTGAGATTCGATAAGCATTATCGTCTTCCACATTCAACCGTATTTCCACTAGGTCTCCAAACTTCACGGTAACAACGTCGGGGTTCATAGTCCCATCCTTGATTGTGAGTTCTCGCTCGGAATTTGGTCTCTTATAGATTTCCCATAGTTCGTCGAACATCATGAGCCGTCCGGAAAACTCCTGTGCAAATTGATTCGCTCGATCTGCGCTCTTGAATGCCACAACTCCGTATCCCATGACGGTTACCACATTTGCTTTGACAAAATAGGCTTTGAATGCCTCAACCCACTCTTTGGAATCGTAATCCTTTACAAAATAGGCTCTGACGTCATCCCTCTTGGCAATCCCAAGAGTCGCTGCCATGTCGAAATAGCGGACCATACAGATAACATCGTCAAACTTCTTGGCTCGACCCTTTCTCATGAGGCATTCCGATGCAAATCGTTGATCCGTTATCAGCATGCGGCAGGTCTCACAGATGTCCTCTTCAGAATAGATTTCCACGGGAACCGAGTCGCCCGTTTTAGTACATCCCTCGGCTAACACGACGACAGCGAGCAGCACCAGCAGTCTTCTCAGCGCCACATGAACAAAATTCTTGTGTGAATCCGCGCAACCGTTTTTCACTAGATTTAGCATATTAAGCCCTAGTTCCCGATACGCAGAGTAGGATTGGGTACCGCGCCAATTTTAGGACTGCAGTCGCCGGTAAGGGCCTGGTCGTATATTTGCTGCAAGGAGGGCTCGTATAGACCGAATTCCCTTATAGCGGCTCCTGCCTGAGAAAGGGCGTTCAGAATGGGAATCCTTAGAGTTTCAGCGCATTCCACAGTCATGGACTTGCAATTCAGGACAACGTTTTCTGCACCTGACTGGAGCGCCACAGCCCGGTGCGACTCAGAGAGGTTATCTACAGTGAGCCACATCTTCCGAGAATAACTAACGTCCTTGGAGAACTGCTC
>JAUPKT010000208.1 GCA_030837305.1 Thermodesulfobacteriota bacterium | reverse complement strand
TTCTTGTAGAAGGGGATATCAGATTCATGAACTATCTTTTCATTGGTGGAGGGGTCGGTGTAGAGCAAACGTTCTACGACCTTTTTCTCCTTTACAGTTTCGGAGACAATTTCAGGAACATCTTCAGGCTTTATCTGGAAATAGCATATTTCCTCAGGGCGAATAACAATAATGGGGCCTCGCTCACAAAAGCCGTGGCAACCGGTCCTCCTGAATTCCACCTCAGCGTTTAAACCTTGTTTTTGGATTTCCTGCTGGATACTGTCAGCAACTTCCCGACTACCTGAAGCGTGGCAAGCAGATCCGGAACAGAGCGTAATACAGGTTTTATTGGGGTCTCTTTCCGACAGGAGGTTTCTTCTGAAAGCTTCCAATTCAGCAGGCGAATTTATCCGAGACATAATCTTTCCTTAATCATAGTTTTTTAACACGTCTGCGGTCTGTACCGGCGCCATCTTACCGTGAGTCTTTCCATCGATTTCCACCACCGGTCCTAAAGCGCAACAGCCGAGGCAGTTAACGGTCTCCAGGCTGAACTTCAGATCCATGTCTGTTTCACCCGGTTTAATTCCCGTGAGGCCTTCTACCGTGTCGAGCACACGCGACGCGCCCCGAACATGGCAGGCCGTTCCCACACAAATGTGAATTTGATGGCGTCCCTTAGGAACCAAACTAAAGGCTTTGTAGAAGGTAGCGATATGCTGTATCTGGGTCAGAGGAACCTGCAGTCTTTCTGCGACCCTCTCCAACGCCTCCCTGGGAAGCCAGTTATTTTCCGCCTGAATGTCCAGTAACACCTGAATGAGATAACTGGGTTCGCAGTTGTGTTTATCAATTATCTGGTCAATTCTGTCTTTGTCCATAGCCTCTGTCCTAATCTTCTTCTTTCTTCTAATCCACCGCCTGTTTTTTCACCTTAGGCAAGAGCAAAGCGCTTTTGGCTTTCATCGTATCGGACCAATCGTTGCTTCGATGAGGCGTTAAGGTATTTTGACACTTTAGAGGGGGTTAGGCTTAAAGTTTTTGCAATTTCCGCAGTCGAAAGGGGGCCGTCCCGCAGAAGCGAAACAATTTGCGCTATCGCCAATTTATCTGCGACTGTTTCCTCGAATAGGCGGTTCAATTCGTCACTGTCGAAGAATTTACGGTATTCCTCTTCCGGCATGGCAGGCAGTCTCAGCCTTTCCCTTTCCACAAGTCTGATGTAGGGGATAAGCTGGATGACCGATTCCAGTTTGAACTTCAATTCCTTTTCGTCCATGCCTTCCCCTCGGCCAAGAGGTCCTAGCTCCTTCACCTTCTTGACAAAACCATTAACCCCTTCAACAAAAAGGTTGGATTCACTGCCGGACATAAATTCTATTTTCAGTCTCTCCGGGTTCAGCCCTATATGTTCGAGCAATTTCTTAGCTAGGTTCACCATCGTTAATGCATGGTAATTGCCATGAGTAATATAGTTGCATTCATTTAAGTGACAGGCGCCAAGGAAAACCCCATCCACACCCTTAGAGAAAGCCCGGAACACATGCGCCATATCGACTCGACCGGAACACATGACGCGGATAAGTCTCATTTCAGTTGTATATTGACTTCTGGAAACTCCAGCTAAGTCGGCGGCGCCGTATGCTCACCAATGGCACACAAACCCTAGGACCTTTGGTTTGAATTTAAGTCCCGCACTCATATGTTCTCACCTCTTAATTGGTAATCCCGGCTTTATTGATTCGAATATTTCTACACATGTCCAACCGCAGCGCCCATTGGCTGCATGAACTCTTCCTCTGGAAACGCCGCATCAATTGCGCTGAAGAGTTCTTCATCGGTAAAGTGCTTCAATTGTATAGCATTGGTTGCGCACTTTGTGTTGCACAGACCGTCTCCCTTACAGAGGACAGGGTTAACCCTGGCCTTTCTGCCCTTCGGTGTTTCATAAAACTCTATAGCCCCATAGTTGCAAACCGTTATACATGCGCCACACGAAACACACTTGTCCTCATCCACCCGGGCCACAGAACCGGAGGCGACCACCACATCACGGGAGAGAAGCGTTAAGGCCCTGCCTGCGGCTCCATAAGCCTGGTTTATCGTTTCCTGTATAAACTTGGGATAATGAGCCAGTCCACAGAGATAAACGCCGTCCGTAGCAAACTCAACAGGCCTTAATTTGACATGGGCTTCTTTGAAGAAGCCATCCGGGTTCAAAGCTACCTTGAATAACCCGGCGACTTCCTTGGTCGCAGCGGAGGGAATTACAGCGGCAGCCAAGGCAACGATGTCGGCATCCAGTAGAAGAGTCTTTCCTAAAACAAAATCGGTCACGGCAATTTTTAAAACAGGCTGCCCCTCGTCCGACTCGCCCGCCTCGACCTGAGGTTGATTCTGCGGTTCATAGCGGATAAACTTTATGTCCTTGTTTGAAGCCTCCCGGTAATAATCCTCGTTGAAACCATAGGTTCTCATATCCCGAAAGAGGATGTATATGTCCATCTCCGGATTTTTTTCTTTGAGTTTTAATGCGTTCTTTATAGACTGACTGCAACATAACCGACTACAGTAATTCCTTTCTTCATTTCTGCAGCCTACGCATTGAATCATCACGAGACTTTTTGCGTTAATTATCTTTTCGTCTCCTTGATTGATCCGCTCCTCCAACTCAAGGTGGGTCATGACCCTGTCATCTTCTCCATAAAGGTATTCGGTCGGTGTATATAGATCAGCGCCTATAGCAAGAATCGCTGCGCCATGTTTTATCTCTGTGAATCCTATTTCAGACTTCACCGCTGTCACGAAATTCCCGACATAACCTTTGGTATCCGTAATTGTCGCATCATGATATACATGTATCAGGCGATGTTGATACACCTTTGCTATGAGATCGCTCAGGTAATCCTGGACATCCAGTCCATCCAGCGTGGAATGAATCTTTCGCGCTATTCCCCCAAGCTCCGTGTTCTTTTCCACCAAGTACACCTCATGCCCCTGGTTGGCAATGGAGAGAGCGCAATTCATACCGGCTATGCCTCCACCGACCACCAGCGCCGCCTTGTCGACCGGCAGGTCAAACTCCTGTAACGGCTCCAACAGGCAAGATCGCGCTACCGACATCCGGATGATATCCTTTGCCTTCTGTGTGGCCTCCTCCTTTTCTTTCGAGTGGACCCAGGAGTTGTGTTCCCTGATATTAGCCATTTCACAGTAATACTGATTAATTCCCGCCTCACGAACGGTGTCCCGGAAAAGCGGTTCAAGAGTCCTCGGACTGCATGCGGCGACAATAACTCGATTGAGCCCCTTTTCCTTCGTCATGTCGGTTATTTCTTTGGCGGAATTCGTAGCGCATGAAAATAGCTGTTCCTGAGCATGGACAACATTCGGTAGCGTTTTGCAGTACTCTACTGTTTCAGGAACATTGACTATCCTTCCGATATTGGCCCCACAATGACATACAAAGACTCCTATCCTTGGCTCCTCCTCGGAGACATCCCTTTCAGGCGGATATATCCTTTCTTCGGCAAGTTTCCCTCGCCTGTAGTCAAGGAGTTCACCAATTTGGGAGCCCGCTCCGCTGGCGCTGAAGACAGACTCGGGGATATCAATAGGGCCCTGAAAGCCTCCACTTACAAAAATCCCTGGTCTGCTGGTGGAGGTGGGATTGACCGTGTTGATCCTGCAAAAGTTGTGAGCGTTGAGTTCTATGCCAAATTTGTCAGCCATGGACTTCACATCAACAGGAGGATTCAGTCCAACGGACAATACAACCATGTCGAACTCTTCTTCTTTTACACCGTCCTCGTATGTAGAATATCGAATAGTGACATTCTTGGTTTCAGGGTTTTCTCTCACTATTGATGTGTAACTTCTGATGAATCGTACCCCTGGAAGTTTCTCCGTCCGTTCGTAGTAGCGCTCAAAATCCTTTCCATAGGACCGGACATCATTGTGGAATATTGTACACTCCGCATCCACGTCGTGATCCTTTGTCACGATAACCTGTTTTTGGGTATAGGTGCAGCATACGGCGGAACAATAGCTGTTTTCGCCCGGAGTAACCCGTCTCGAACCGACGCATTGAATCCAGGCTATTTTATGAGGATGCTTCATGTCTGAAGCACGGAGAATGTCTCCTTCATACGGACCAGTGGAGCACAACAGCCGCTCATAGTCCATGCTGGTTACGACGTTAGCAAACTCTCCGTAGTGATACTCCTTCTTGACCGTTGGATCAAAGGGCTCGAGGCCGGCGGACAGAATGATAGCCCCTACCTGTATTTCTTTTTTCTCAGGCGTTTGGTTCAAATCTATTGCGTTATTCTTGCACACTCCTTCGCAAATCCGACATTTCTTTTCTTTGAGGTAAAGACAGCTTTCATCAATGTATGTAATGAGTGGAATGGCCTGAGCGAAGTATACATGGACTGCTTTATTCATCGATATTTCCTGATTATACTGGTCAGGATATTTCGCCGGGCAATATTCTACACAGGTAGTGCAACCCGTGCATTTATCCTCAAGAATATACCTTGGCTTTTTAGTCAAGGTTACCTTGAAGTTTCCCGCATCCCCTTCTACACTGTTAACTTCAGTGTAGGTGAGGACCTCTATATTTGGATGCCGGCCGACCTCGACCAGCTTTGGTGAGAGTATTCACATGCTGCAATCATTGGTGGGAAAGGTCTTGTCCAACTGCGCCATGTGGCCGCCAATGCTCGGTGATTTTTCAACCAGATAGACCTTGAACCCGGCCGTGGCAAGATCAAGAGAGGCTTGAATGCCGCTGATTCCTCCACCAACAACCATTACGTCTCCAAAATTACTGTTCTGGAAACTCTTGAGCATCTGCTCTCCCACTTGTTCTATTTCCACGTTATATGACCTCCTCAGGGCGCTTCGGTTGACTAAATCAATTCCTGGATGATCTCAGTGATGTCTTTCACCTCGATCTTTTCGGCAACATTCATGGTTACCTTGCTGTCCTCAAGCATCGTAATGCAATAGGGGCAGGAAGTAGCCAGCACGTCAGCCCCAACCTCAAGAGCCTGTTCTATCCTGATATCGCTGAATCTCTCGCCCTTTAGGGTTTCCATCCAAACCCTTCCGCCTCCACCTCCGCAGCAGAGACTATCTGAGCGGGACTCAAGAAGCTCTTTGAACTCTAAGCCCGGAATCTTCCTTAAGACCTCTCGCGGCTCATCATATACGCCGTTATGTCGGCCCAGATAACAAGGGTCGTGATATGTAACTTTCTTCGGATAATCCTTCTTAAACTGAAGCCTTCCGTCGTTTACCAAATCGAACAGGTACTGGGAGATATGAACTATCTCAAAGTCCACCTTGAACTCCGGATACTCGTTTTTGAAGGTATGGTAACAATGAGGGGAAGAAACCAGGATTTTCTTGACACCGTTATCGATAAAGGCCTTGATGTTTTCTTTGGCCAGACGCTTGAATAATTCCTCATCGCCCGTCTTGCGAATGCTTTCTCCGCAGCAATTCTCTTTGGCGCCAAGTATACCGAAGTCCACCCCCGCAAAGTTGAGAATATTGGCTGTGGCTCTAGCCACCTTTTTCAACCTCGGGTCATAGCAGAGATAGCAGCCAGGAAAATAGAGAATTTCCATCCCTTCGGTGAACGGTTTTACAGAAAAACCTTCGGCCCAAGCCGCCCTCGTTGTTCGATCTTCGCCGAATGGATTTCCTTGACCTACAAGGCCTGCGTTTATGGTGCGGACAGTCTTGACAGTAGAGGGGTAAACCCCATATTCGTTGGCAATCCGTCGTAAGGATATTCCGGATTCGATCTGTTTTACGTCCCTGGGGCACTGTTGAGGGCATCTTCCGCAGGTGGTGCAACGCCAGATATCTTCACTTTCGATCTCGGTCAAACCAAACGTGGCCTCACGTACCAGCTTGCGCATACTGAAAGTTGTGACCCTGTTCCAAGGACAAACAGTATCGCATAAACCGCATTGGAAGCATCTCTTGAATGCTTCTCCGCCGCTCGCTTTAATGACATCGATGATCTCTTTGTAGGGGGTTACAGTCTCCACTGTGTTCCTTCCTCTTCTTTCGGCCTAATGTTTCAGCCCTTCTTTGACGCTGACATACGTGAAACGGTGTCCATGACATTCTCCAATCCATACTTGTCGATCATGGATTCCAGTCCTATTTCTACGTCCTCCAGCTTCACCTCTTCTTCTACTTCTTCTTCCCTTTCTTCATAGGTCAGGGCCTCGGCCAGGCACCACTGAACACAGAGGGGCTTTTCCAGTGTTGGATCGTCTTGGCACATATCGCATTTGAGAGGGAGTTTGGAGTCGGGTTCTTTGAAAATATCCCTTGATGGGCATGAAGCTCGGCAGAAGGCGCATTCTTCGTATTCCTTTCCATCAATCACGTATTTGTCTCTGCCCATGCATTCGGCTGGAGCGTATTCACCCGCGTATACAGGAATATATATGTCTCTCAGGGGTTCACGAATAACCCGAATACGAGACCTGGCCGGATTATTGCCGCTGTACTTCGGCGTAGAGTGAAACGCTGAGCAGGCAACCTCGCAGGCCCGGCAACCATTGCACTTATCAACGTTAACCTTTATTGTTTTAACGATTTTCTTTTTTTTCTCAGTCATGACGGTTACTACACCCTCACTTTAGTTGTTCTTTATCTTCCGACAGAATCTCACTGGAAGCATTGCCTTCAGTATCTGAATAGATCCCTCTCCTCTCGAAGTCTTCGGCTACGTAATCCAAACCCAATTCATGCAAAGACTCCTTGGTTGGAATACCCTGCTGGTTCCATCCCTTGAATTTGTAATACGTATCCAGGAGTTCCTTTTCCAGCTCTGGAAATCTTTTCTTCCAATGGTTCAGAGGAGGCGCTTCATCTTTCCTCCTCATTCCTCTTCTAATATTATTGGCTCTAACCAAAGTCCGGTATCTCCTGGCCGCCTGTGTTAGTTTGTCTTCATCCATATCGATTCCGGCGCCCGCTGAGATAAATTTGGGGTAATTATGTATATGATACGGGGGTTTCAGCGGGAATGACGATAAACCTGAGCACATCCCTAGAGCATCATCTACGTAGTGCATCCTCTCTTGCCAGTCGACAATATCACAACACATTTGAACAGTCGGGTAATAGGGCATCGACTTTTCCCCTCGTGGTTCCCAATCCAGGAGATATTGCTTAAATTTGTCATCAGGAACCTGGATCCAATCCTTTACAAAGTCTTCTCTCTCTTCAATTGTAAGAAAAGGCGCCTGTGGGAATTGCCCTTCAATCTGGGTAATGTTTATCTTCTCACCGGTGGAATACATGAGGAAATAAATGGGATTAAGCATTGATAGTTTGAGAGGAAGCTGCTCATGTTTCTTGATGTTATTATGAGCATAGGCCTCTGCGCCCTTACCAATCTGTTTGGCCGCCCAGTAAGTCCCATTGGCCAACACATCCCCTATCCCTTCTCGACGGACGATTCTGTCCAGCAACCAGTAAAATCTTCCCTCGTTGTCTGACGGCATTCCCGGGAAGTCATCGTCAGTTAGTATACCGTTTTCGTAAAGCTCAAGGGCAAAGGCCATGACTTGCGGGGTTGAGAATCCGTCCACCCCGTACTCGGTGGCGCTTTGGGCGATACCCAAACCAAACTCAAGGTCTGAGAAGGCCGCCATGGTATAAGTTAGCTTAGAAAAGCACTTCATCATATAGGTTGGAAGTCCGGGGGGAGAAATGGTTGCGCCGCATGTCATCGGGCAATTGTAGCAACTGATCAACCTCGTCCGCATACTGTCCAAAGTCTCCGCCCACTGTCTTGCGATTTCTTCATTCCAGAAATCTTTTCTGCGGACGCGTGAATTTCCCCACATGAAATTTTCGGTGTGCCACTTTTCGTCATGGACTTTCATCTCCTGCGGGGATCCCAGCCCGGCCAGAATGGGCATGACCCCCGGAATCGGATTGTCATTTCTGAATTTTATATATTCCAGCACTTCGTT
>JAUPKT010000207.1 GCA_030837305.1 Thermodesulfobacteriota bacterium | reverse complement strand
TGCCCGATGTCGATGACGTCCGGATGGGTGTTTTGGCAGCCCGCACAGCAGGACATGCGGCGGATATTGTCCGGGGATTGCCCAATGCCTGGGAATGGGATGCGAAGATGAGTCAAGCAAGGAAGGACAGAAATTGGGAAGAGCAAATTCGATTGGCCATCGATCCCAAGCTCGCACGGGAGATTAGACGGAGGACGTGCCGAGAAGACCACGAAACATGCACGATGTGCGGTGCAGTGTGCGCTTACAAAGCAGATTCCATGGAATGAACCCCCTCGGATCAAGTTTCTCGCACCCGAGCGTAAACATCGCCTTGCATAGTAACTTGGGGGATCGCCTGCAAAATGTTGACGATCTCCTGGGCCGGAACCCAAGTCTGCAATTGAAAACGAGTCCAATTACCTACGGTAAAATTAAACTCGTAAGGCCCGAGGCCGGACACATGGGCAATACTCGACAGAGCGGGTTCCAGATATTCAACGTGGAATTCGAATGACATGCAGGGAATAGCACGGCTTAAACCCCGCAGTACTTCATACTCGTAGCCTTCTACATCTATCTTGCAGAACGCAGGGAGGCCGAACGCCTCTATGAGAGAGTCCAGTGTGCGTATGGGGACGGTAATGGACCGCGTCCAGCGGTATCGGGAAAATCTGCCGCTCTCTCTTACAGCATCAATCCAATGATCTGACATTGAGGAAAGCTGACACCGTATGTCGCTCAGTTTTAGCTCGCTCTCGCCAACACAGGCGCCCAAAGCAGCAGGAACGATGCTTACCTGCCGGTCTTGAGCAAAACGCCGTCTCAGATATACATTACACTCCTCCTGAGGCTCCACCACCACAACTGAGCATCCCAGGGCTCGATAAATTTTCGTCTTCTCCCCATAATTTCCCCCAACGTCAAATACGAGATCGCCGGCATGGACCAACTGAGAATGGAATCGCAAGAGGGCCTTCCACTGAATGGCCCTCTTCAAAGTCTTCAACATCCCCCGAACCACTGAATACGCTCTCAGCATCTTCAGTCGAAGCATTGCGAGCCCTTGCGGGTCGCCGAGAGGCGTCCGCCGTATCATCGAGTCAACGACCCGTGCCCGTCTCGAATTCTCGTGATGTCTCTAAGCAATCGATCAATTCTGGGATCCTCGTATTGAAAGGAGTGTATCTTTTCCCGATGCGCGGGAGACAATCTCCGATATCCCCACTTTGCCCGGAAGACAGTCCTTTCGACCCCGTTTCTCTCGAGATAGAAAGGCAAGTTGACTTGAAAGAAGGACAAGCTGTCCGCGTCTTTTAACAAATCCGACCTGTCGTCCCCTCCCGTCTCGTGGAGCTTCACCAGGCGATGCGTTTCACGAATAAAATCTTCTTTGATGCCCAACGTACCGAGAAGATCTGCAAGAATGTCTGCACTGTTGAGCGCATGGGCAGCCTTGAAGTCATCAAAAGAAGTGTAGTCGCTCTTGTGCACACGCCTTGCCCGGACGGCCCGTTCAATGTCATGTCCTAAAGCGGCAACCAAAAGCATGTCATCGGCTTCAGGAAAAAGTGAAACCACCCATTTAACAGTATTTTCCGCGTGAATGGGATCCTCGGGCACGGGTGAACCCGAAATAACATCCGCGATGGCCTGTCCTGCTATTTTATAAACGGAAGTGACGGGAGACTCCGGCACGATGAGTCCCCTTATGGTTCACCCAGGATGAACGATTCAGTGAGGGAACGAGCGTCTGCATCTGCAAACTGTTTAGGTGGTCTTTTCATGAAATAGGCTGATGGCCCCTCTAGAACTCCTGCTATCCCCCTGTCAAGGGCCAATTTGCAGCAGCGAACGGCGTCGACCACCACTCCAGCTGAATTCGGTGAATCCTCCACTGACAGCCGTAGCTCTAGGTCGATGGGGATGTCACCGAAAATTCTTCCTTCCATACGAATAAAACAGACTTTGTTGTCCCGCAACCAAGGCACATAGTCACTGGGACCAACGTGAACATCCCGGTCGGCCAAGGAGGCCGAGGATGCGGACTTGACGGCCTCAGTCTTGGATACTCTCTTTGACAAGAGCCTCTGCTGATCCAACATGTTCAAGAAGTCCGTGTTTCCGCCTACGTTGAGCTGGTACGTGTGGTCCAGATGAACGCCCCGAGTCTTAAAGAGTTCTGTCAAAGCTCGATGGACGATTGTGGCGCCCATTTGCGATTTTATATCATCTCCTATGAGAGGCAGACCATGTGACTGAAACCTCCCTGACCAATTCCCATCGCTCGCAATGAACACTGGAATACAATTGACTAAACCCACGCCGGCTGCAAGGCAACACTCCGTGTACCATCGAGCGGCCTGTTCTGAGCCCACCGGGAGGTAGATCACCATGATCTCCGCGTCGGTTTCTTTCAAGACATTTACGACCTGCTCCGTGGAGGGTTCGGGTTCATCTGAGACGACAAAACTGTCTCCACGATCGTGCATCTGAAAATGACCAGCTACACCGTCCAGTACGGGCCCCATGCGAACCACTGTTCCTGTAGGAGGAATATCCCGTACAAAGACCGAAGTACAATTCGGAGCCGCAAGAATTGCTTCGGAAACATCCTTTCCCACCTTGCGGTAGTCTACGTCAAAAGCAGCCACGATCTTGATATCGCACGGGCTGTACCCTCCAATGTCCCAATGCATGATCCCTGTTGAATCAGCC
>JAUPKT010000206.1 GCA_030837305.1 Thermodesulfobacteriota bacterium | reverse complement strand
CTACACCATGTGCGACATGGCTCGAGCGTGGATGAAACTCACCACAAAAGAGCTGACCAAACCCGTGGTTGTCGACTCAGGGCCCGTGTGCGAGATGGTCATTGAAGGGAATGACGTCGATCTGTTCTCCCTTCCGGTCCCCTACTTCTACCCGATGGATGGCGGACGTTTTGTTGGAACCGCGGTGTATCTTGTCACCAAAGACAAAGAAACAGGATGGCTGAACCTAGGCACCTATCGGATGCAGATACATGATAGGAATCATTGCGGAATCCAAATCATTAAAGGGAAACATGCCGACTTTCATTTCAACCAACACAAGAAAGACGGCACTCTGATGCCCGCAGCGGCAGTCATCGGAGCGGATGCGGTTCACTTCCTCGTGTCTTCAACCCTCGTCTCAGCACAGGTCGATGAATACGACATCATCAGCACCTTGAGAGGGGAACCATGTGAAGTATTCAAGAGCGACCTCACAGGATTACTCCTTCCTGCAAATGCAGAAATAATCCTGGAAGGCTACGTCGATCCCAAGGACCTCAGAGAAGAAGGCCCATTCGGCGAATACACCGGATACTATTCAGGAGCCAAGGGTGAAGAATGGCCCAAGCAAGTGCTTCACATTCAGAGGATTCTCCGTCGCAAGAAACCGATCTTCTGGGCTACCACCGTAGGGAAACCAATAACAGACACTCACATGATTCAGTCCCTGAACAGGACGGCAACGCTGTGGACCGATCTGGAAAACATGAAAGTCCCAGGAGTGAAATCAGTTTATATTCCGGCCGAATCCACAGGACGTTTCTGGGCTATAGTGTCGGTGGAGCAAAAATATCCAGGTCACTCAAACCACGTCGGCAACGCAGTGATCGCAACTACGACAGGCCACTACGGATTGAAAGGAGTCATCGTAGTAGACCATGATATTCCTGCCGACGACTGGGACCGTATCATGTGGGCTCTTTCGGTCAGATATGATCCGAAGAGGGACACCCAAATCATTGACCGAGGACGTTCAACTCCTCTTGACCCGGCCCTTCCCATCAACGCCCGGCAGATCGTATCGAGAGTCATCCTGGATGCATGTACGCCGTATGAATGGGAACGAAAGCCCATCGAAATATTCCTCGATGAAAACGTAAAAAACAAGGTCTTGTCGAAGTGGAAGGAATATGGCTTCGAAGACTGGGCTGCTTCGGTGTGCAAATAGGCTCTTCGAGCCTTCGGCACATCTCCGAATTCCATAATGAGAGGGCGCCGACTTGGTGGAGGGGGCTGATTGGCCGGCTCCCTTCCCCGTCGGAACGATGAAAAGGTGACGCAGCGTACGGCAACCTGCGTTCAGAGAGATGGTGTGTAAACGAGAGATTAGCGGAGGGTTATCCTCGATGAAACCGATACGTTATACTGATCAAATAATAAGAGAATTCAAGAGCGTGGGATACTGGACAGACGAAACCTTTACGGACTTCTGGATGAAGAACGCCAAGGAGAGACCGGAAAGAGAGGCCCTGGTCGATTCGAACATGAGAATTACGTGGGCTCAGGCTGCCAAGATCATGGATCGATTTGCTCTGGCCTGGATAGATATGGGACTCAACAAAGATGATCGGGTCATCCTGCAGGCCCCGAACTGCGCATACGGTTTTCTTGCAAGGATCGCTTGTGAGAGGGCCGGCCTGATCAACATAACCGTCATGCCGTACTTGAGACACAAAGAACTCACCCATATCATCGAAAAGATCGACCCCAGAGCAATCATTGTCCCGGGGATTTACAGGAAGTTCAATTACCTGGAAATGATTGAGGAACTGAAAAAAGATCACCCAAACCTGAAATATGCATTCCTCCTCGACTCGACCATATCAGGGCCGTATCCGGAGGGTGTTCGCTCCCTCATAGATATAGCCGAAGAACCGTGGGAAAACAAAACGGACGTCTCTGTTTTGGATAAAAGAAGGTTTCATGCCACGGAAGATGTCGGTGCGCTGACCAGCACCAGCGGCACCACAGGGGTTCCCAAGATTGTTGAATGGCCTTTGGCGTCCCGTGTTATGACTTCCAAATGCCGCGTGGAGATCTGGAAACTCACTGGTGAGGACACGGCAATGGCGGTGGCGCCGTTTGCCGGAGGTGCCGCGGGCACGCTCACCTATTTCGCAGCTCCCCTGGTGGGATCCAAAATCGTTCTCCTCGAAGAATTTACTCCCGAAGGGGCCCTTGAGATGATTCAAAAGGAGAGGGTTACCTGCATAGGTGTCGTCCCGACCCACATCATACGGATGCTTGAATGTGATTTGTCGAAATACGATTTGTCTTCATTACGGTTCATCAGGTCGGCGGGCGGTTATCTTCCACCAAAGGTGGCCATGGAAGCCGAGGAACGCCTTGGAGGCAAGATCACCTCTGATCTGGGTACACAGGACGTCGGGTCCGTCTCCGGATGTTCCATCGATGATCCCGGTGACGTTCGTAGAAGGACTGTCGGAAAGCCACTACGCGGCAACGTAATCAAGCTTCGGGACGAAAACGGCAATGAGGTCCCACCAGGTGATCCCGGTATTCTGTACATGAGAGGCCCGCATTCTCCGGCCGGGTACTGGCGCGACCCTGAAACCACTCGGGAAGTCTTCGATGATAACAACTGGACCACCACGGGAGACATTGTAACCCTCGAGGAGGGCCGAATCTGGATCATGGGTCGTCAGAAGGATGTGATCATAAGAGGAGGACAAAACATCTATCCTGCCGAGATAGAGGGCCTTCTCAATGAACATCCCAAGGTGGCATCCATAGCTATTGTCGCCATGCCGGACAGAGAGTTCGGCGAAAAGGCATGCGCATACGTGGTCCCCAAAACCGGAGAGACTTTCGTGTTTGAAGACATGGCTGCCTTCTTGAAGGCCAAGAAACTCGCTATGTACAAACTGCCCGAGCGCCTTGAGATTATTGATGCCATGCCCACGGTGGGAGATTCCGGCAAAGTAGATAAGAAAGTCCTCAAGAAAGATATTGAGGACAAGGTATCCTCTGAAGGGAAAGCCTAATGGAGAAAGTGATCTTACTCCTCTCGACACTGGACACCAAGGGCGCCGAAACCTTTTTCCTAAAAGAATGTATCAAGAGGGAAGGGGGCAATTGTATTCTCCTCGACATGAGTATGTCAGGAGAATCAGAAGGTGCGGACATCACGTCCGCGCAGACTGCCAAGGCCGCTGGAGTTGATATCGAGGAAATAAGGTCGTCTCGAGACCGAAAGAAAATTACAAGACAAATGATCGGCGGCGCCATCAAGACTGCCGCCGGTTATTTCAAATCGGGAACGTTGGCCGGCGTCATCGGACTGGGAGGCTCCACAGGGAGCCTCATGGCCACTGACGTCATGAGAGCACTGCCGTTCGGATTACCCAAGCTGATGGTTTCATCCACCGCGGCGCTGCCGGGTCTGGCGACTCGCTATATCGGTACCGCGGATATTGCAGTACTGCATACGGTCATTGAAATCTCCGGTCTGTCCAAACCCCTGGAAAACCTCCTGCAACGTGCGGCAGCCGCTATCGTAGCCATGTCCAGGGTCACCCCCCTTACGGTTGATTCGGCCCGGGAGTCCGGAAAGCCTCTTGTGGCATTGTCCATGTTTGGACCAACCGAGAAATGCGCCCACGCAGTCAGAGTGGGCCTGCAGGCACACGGGTATCAAGTCATAGGCTTTTCCGCCGCCGGTGTGTGCGACCGGGCTATGGAGGACATGATAGCCGAGGGATTCTTCGATGCTGTGGTAGAACTGGCCCCAGGCGGTGTCGGAGAAGAAATCCTGGGCGGTATGAGAGCGGCGGGTCCTAATCGCCTTACAGCCGCAGGCAAACGCGGATTGCCTCAGGTAATTGCCCCTGGAGGACTCAACCTCACAAGCCCTCGAAAGTCCCATTACAAGCCGGAGCACCACCAACGAAGAAAGTTTGACCTCGACGAACTGAGAACCTTCTTGCGACTATCGGACGAAGAGATGGGCGCAGTCGCTCAAACATTTGCTGACAAAATCAATGCCGCCAAGGAATCGGTTATTTTCTTGTTTCCGACCTTGGGATGGTCTGCCGTGGATGCCGGCTCGAGCCACATGCTCGATCAAGAGCAAGATGGTATTCTCTGGGACGCAATGAGGAAGATTACGTCGCCGAATGTTTCTGTGAGGGAATCCCAGGCAAACCTCGAAGACGAGACTTTCGCAAACGATGTCATAACAGCGTGCCTGGAGATATTTCCAAAACCATCCACCTGACGGGGACGAACCGGCATGAAGTTGGACCGTGGGTAAGGAGGCAATCATGAATGTGAGAAACTGGATGTTGCACCAACAATTCTCGATATCAAGCGATGCCCTTGCAACTGAAGCGGCCGCCATAATTGCGCAACATAAGCTCAAGATGCTTCCCGTGGTCGATGATGGCCGACTGAGAGGCGTAGTACACCGTAGGGATCTCAGCGAAGCGGCCATGTGTGTCAGTGGTAGCGGCGACTTGTGCGAAATGAACTACTTCTGCAAGAAACTCAAAGTGAAAGATGTCATGGTTCGATTCCCGGCCACTGTCTCCATCGACGATAGCGTCGAAGATACTCTTGTGAAGGGCAGGGACATGATGATGAGCACGTTTCCGGTCATGGACAACGACAGGGTGGTCGGTGTCGTCTCTGACCGGGAGATTTTTGTCACGCTTTTCAAGCTCTTGGAGGCTGGTCAACAGCGCACCAGGATTACGTTAAGAGACGTACGACTTAAGAAAGGCACCCTCACGGAAGTTGCTAAAATTGTCGAGGAAAACGAATGCACTGCCAGGGCTATCTTCACCGTCCCTGAGACCAATAATGACACCGTGCGAGTGGTTGTGCGAGCCGAGTGTGCAGATCCGACAGTCTTGAGAATAGCTTTCGAAGAAAAAGGCTTTTCTAT
>JAUPKT010000205.1 GCA_030837305.1 Thermodesulfobacteriota bacterium | reverse complement strand
TCTTGGTCGTGCTGATGCCAACTTCAGCACCCAGTCCGTACACGCCGCCGTCGCTCATGCGAGTCGATGCATTGATGATGACCGACGATGAGTTAACCTCTCGGAGAAACTTCTGAGTTGCCTGGTAATCCTTTGTCACGATGGATTCCGTATGGAGTGAACCGTACGTGGCGATGTGATCGATGGCTTCATCAATACTGTCTACGATTCGCACGGCAAGGATGAGATCAAGATATTCGGCATACCAATCGTCCTCTGTGGCTGCTTTCATCTCCGGGATAAGCTGCCTACTGCGGTCGCACCCCCTGAGTTCGACCCCGGCGTCGATAAGACTCTTCGCAGCCGCAGGCAAGAAGTCGGAAGCAATGTCTTTGTGAATCAAGAGCGTTTCCATGGCATTGCATACGCCGGGCCGCTGTACCTTGGAATTGAAAGCCAATCTCACCGCCATGTCCACATCCGCATTCTCATCCACATACAGATGGCATACACCCTTGTAATGCTTGATGACCGGGATCCTTGAATTTTGGGCGACAAATCTGATCAGCTCTTCGCCTCCCCTGGGTATAATGAGGTCTATGAGGTCCTCGAGCTGCAGCATGTGGAGAACAGCCTCCCGATCCGTTGTGGGGAGAAGGTTCACCATTTCCTCGTCAACCCCATACTCCCGCAAGACGTGCTTGAATATTTTCGCAATGGCCTCATTTGAGTTGGCGGCCTCTGAGCCTCCGCGAAGGATCACCGCATTTCCGGATTTCAGGCACAGTGCCGCTGCATCGGCCGTTACATTCGGTCGAGCCTCGTAGATAATCCCCACCACACCGAGGGGTATGCGCATGCGGCCGACGCGCATGCCATTGGGACGCGTCCACATCCTCGCAATCTCGCCCACTGGATCCGGAAACGCAGCTATCTCCTCAAGGCCTTTGGCAGTTGATTCTATGACCTTGTCCGACAAAGTCAGCCTGTCCATCATGGCACTGGATAGTCCCCTCGACCTGCCTACAACCAGATCCTTTTCGTTGGCATCCTGCAAAACCGCCCTCTGCTCGCGCAGCAGTGTAGCGGCCCGAAGTAAGATTTTTTCCTTCACGGTCATGGATAGTTGAGCCGCATTGCGCGCCGCTTGATGCGTCTTTTCAGCAACCTTGACAACGTCATCTCGAAGTGACATCCCGGTCCTCCATGGTTATCTTTTATGTGTGGTGATCATGGTAAACGATTATGCCGCAAAAGCATGACAATACTCAATACCGCCTTTCGCAGGGCATCGCCTGTTTCAAGGGTGAGCCTGATGGATTTTGGCGCACGGATCGTGTCCTTCATGGTAATACTGTTACGGTATGCGGGCCGTGACGCCCACGTATGACATCCATCACCGCAAGAAATCCTGCGTTGCCCGTATTGACCGGGGAGGTTTTTCTATGGTTCCCATTGTGTCGATCGTCGGAAAATCCGATTCAGGTAAGACGACCTTTTTGGAAAAAGTTGTCAAAACCCTGGTTAATCGCGGTTACAAGGTGGGCACGATAAAGCATGATGCCCACAGCTTTGAAATAGATCATCAGGGCAAAGACTCTTGGAGACACAAGCAGGCCGGGGCCGCTGTCACCGTGATTTCGTCCCCTGCCAAAATCGCCCTGGTCGCGGATGCGGACCACGACCACACATTGGCCGAGCTTAGGGATAAATTCTTCCGGGATGTCCACATCATCGTCAGCGAAGGATACAAAAGGGAAACACACCCTAAAATAGAGGTCTTTCGCAGTGAACTCAGACGGGAATTGCTCTGCACCACTGATGACAACCTCATTGCAATCGCGGGTGATCCTCCGGACCCGCCTGCGGGAATTCCCGTGTTTGATCTCAATGACCCGGGTCCAATCTGTAACTATCTCGAAGAACGATTCCTTCGTAAGGAAACCAATGCGGATGAACAATGATACACATTCAGGCCGGGGCCTCCATTGAAGAAATCAATTCGGGAACCGCTGGTCCGTAAACACATTGAATTGTCGGGGATCCTTCAAGGGATTGGTTGTCGCCCCACCATTTACCGACTTGCGACCTCTTTGGGGCTGGGCGGATGGGTGAAGAACACCACACAGGGGGTTCTCATCGAAATCGAGGGTCACAGCGACGGCTGCAATGCATTCTCTCGAAAATTGGTGCGGGTAATACCTGCACCGGGCCGCATCGATTCTTTTGCCGAATACGATGTCAATCCCACCGGCGACACCATATTCCAAATCCTGCAAAGTTCTCCTGGCAACCGGTCTATCACCCCCATTCCACCTGATGTTGCCCTATGTCCGGACTGCCTTCGGGAAATGCTTGACCCGGATGATCCCAGGTACCTCTATCCCTTCACGACGTGCACCCTCTGTGGCCCACGCTTCACCGTTGTCCGCTCATTCCCGTACGATCGTGATACCACCAGCATGGAGGATTTCTCCATGTGCCCGGGCTGCCTGGCCGAATACAACAACCCTTCGGATCGCCGGTTTCACTCTCAGACAAACTCCTGTCCCCAATGCGGCCCTGCCTTGGCATTGACCGACAACCATGGCTGTTCCCTGCCGGGAGACCCCATTCCAGAGACCATGCGCCTCATCCGGGAAGGAAAAATAATTGCCGTCAAGGGGTTAGGGGGATTCCACCTTGCGTGCGATGCCCTGAATGAATTTGCGGTCCAGGAACTGAGGAATCGCAAAGGCCGGGCTGAAAAGCCTTTTGCCGTCATGATGGCCGGGCTGAAAACCGTCACCGAATATTGCAGCCTTTCCCCAAAGGAAGCAGAGCTACTCCTGTCGCCCGTCGCACCCATAGTTCTCCTCCACTCACGCGGAGATTCGCTCGCTCCCAGCGTCGCCCCCTTCATCAACACCCTCGGGGTCATGCTTCCCTACACCCCCCTGCATCACCTTCTTTTTCACCACCCGCACACGAAAAGTTCCGAGAGGCCACAAGTCCTGGTCATGACCTCGGGCAACAGATCCGAGGAGCCCATTGCAGCATCCAACCACGAAGCCCTGGAGCGGCTCCAGGACCTCGTGGATGCATTTCTCTTTCACAATCGCGACATCGTTCTCCGGGCCGACGACTCAATCTTCAGAGTGATCAACGGAAATCCAACAGTGTTCAGAAGGTCCCGGGGCCTCGTGCCTCTGGAATTCTCCGTCAATGAGGCCGATCCAACGCCAATCCGTCGAGAGACCGACTCTGAGCGCCTTCCAGGTGGAAGCTCTTACCAGGCAACCACAGGTCCGGTGATCACCGGAGCAGGGGGCGACATCAAGAACTGCCCCGCAATTCTCGTGGGAGACCGTATTGTTCCAGGGCCACATGTGGGTGATCTGGCGTCCCCCATAGGCTGCGACTACTTCGCGCGCTCCATGCAGACCCTCTCAGATTACCTTGAAGCCCGCCCGAGCATCGCAGCGGTTGATCCTCACCCGGCATATCACAGCAGTACCTTGGCCCTGCAATGGGCTTCGGAGGTCCATCGTGTTTTTCACCACCATGCGCACTGCGTGAGCCTCTTGGTGGAACACCAGCGAAGAGACCCCACACTATTCGCAGTGTTCGATGGGACCGGATATGGCCCGGATGGAACCATTTGGGGAGGGGAATTTCTCCT
>JAUPKT010000204.1 GCA_030837305.1 Thermodesulfobacteriota bacterium | reverse complement strand
GTTACAGCCCCTCAGACGATTCTCCTTTGCCAGCAGAAGCCTCCATGATCAAGACATGGCGATGAGAGCCGGCCTCAAGACATTCCTCGCAATGCTTCGCTTTACCCCTGTGCGCCCGTGGGATCCCGCTACAATGAGATCAGCGGATTTTTCGTTAGCAAAGGCAACAATCTCACTGGCCGGCCAACCAACTCTCCATTCCCTCCTGTTTCAGCGAAGCTGCGATAAATGCGATATTTTGCCTTGGCATTAAGTCGTTGTGCTGCGATACTTACGACATATGCGACAACAAAGGGATCGATGCCAGCTGGCTAGGGCAGCGAACATATTCGAATGTCCACAGAAGACCAGGCAGAGATTACTCAGTTTCCGGGAATCGGAATCCGAGACAGCTAATGAGGAATTGACATGACTCAGTCGTCATTGCCAGAGATGTGGCGCACGGAGATACAGGGCCTAGTGAGAGAGGAAATCGAACGCGCCATAAATGAATCCAGGCGCATTTCTGTTTTTCATCTGGACCCACTACCGGAACGGAAACGCGTTGGAAGGAAACTAAGCGGCAACAAACGTGTCCTGCCGGGACTCAATATTGATACAGTCTTGTTGGATCTTTTCGAGAACCACAGAAGAGACTTGCATCTCACGGCGAGTGAATTGATGGAACGCATCTTATATTCCGCATTCAACCGGCCACAGCTAAGTTTCGAGAAAGGCTCAAATGATTGACCATATAGGGGAAAACAGGTCCAACATTACAATTGGTATGCGAGTGAAGGTCGTCCAGAAACAAGATCAGCGAACCGGTACGCTTACAGAAGGTGTCGTCCGGGATATTCTCACCAAATCTTCACATCATCCTCACGGTATAAAGGTACGCCTGGAGGGTGGCATCGTCGGTCGGGTGAAAGAGGTCTTGGGGGTCTGAAGGCCGTTCGGTCGGGATATGGAAGAGGACAGACATGCAGATCTATGTCGATGCGGACGGTTTCCCGAAGGCAGCGAATGACATCCTGATCCGGGCGGCCCTGCGCCTGGGTGTGCCCGTCGTCTTTGTGGCCAACAAACCCCTTCGCCACGGGACGTCGGAGCTGTTTTCGCACCTCCTTGTCTCCGAGGGACCGGATATTGCCGATGACCGCATCGTGGAATTGGCGATGCCGGGCGACCTGGTAGTGACGGCCGATATCCCCTTGGCGGATCGGGTCGTCGCCAAAGGCGCCTTCGCCTTGAACCCTAGGGGCAAGCTCTACACGGAAGATAACATCAAGGGCTGCCTAGCCCTGCGCGATCTCCTGTGCGATCTACGGGACGGTGGCCTAATGACGGGCGGCCCGCCCGCCTTCGGCAGGAAGGACTGCCAGGCTTTCGCCGAACAATTGGACCGTTTTTTGGTTGGGGCCGTGAGAGGGAAAAAGGGGGGAAAGCCATCATAATGGACCTCTTACCATTTTTCTCAGGGCAAATATCGTACAGGATAGTTGGTCCGGCTTCTTTGTATAACCGGACGAGATTCTTCAGTGGTAAGCAGCCGGTCCATGTTGCTACCGAGATCTCGGAGAGGGTACCAAAGTAGCCTCATCCAGGGTCCTGCCGTCAAGGTCCTGATGCTTGATCCAACGCTTGTAATTGTCGAAATACATCCACATCTGTTGCTGGAGAGCTTCCCCAAGAGACAGGAAGACGTTTAGGGTTCTCGCTTGCCCGGAGGGGAACGGACTTACAACCATTCCTCAGGACGATGATGGGATCTTTGAGTTCATAAGGATGTCTCAAGAAAAGTGGTGGTCTCAAGGGTAGCCTGAAGTGCTCCCGGTCAGTATCTTAATTTGTTTCGAGGATCAGGATGTGTGAATTACTCGGTTTAAGCTTCAATCAACCTGTCGAGATGGACATATCTTTCTCGATATTGCGGGCCAGGAGTCGGCGTAACCTTGATGGCTGGGGAATGGCCTGGTTTGGCGAAGACGCCCTGCTCAGGCTGATCAAGGAGCCAGTTCCAGCCCATGAGAGCGAGCTTGCGAGAAAACTCCTGTACCGCTCCACGATAAAATCCAACATATTTATATCCCACATTCGCATGGCCTCGAGTGGCGGCGTCAACTACTTGAATACCCACCCGTTCTATCGCCAAGTGAATCGTCAGATATGGGTCCTCGCGCATAATGGGACGGTCAATGGACTGGATGATTCGAGGAATTCTGGCTTCGTGCCGATTGGCGGCACTGACTCTGAACTCCTTTTCTGCCACTTACTAAGTTGGATTCAGGGACAGACGACGACCAGTGGAAGACAATTCAATGAGAGCCTCGCTGCCAAATTGCGGGAACTGAACGTCTATGGGTCTACAAATCTCTTGTTTACCAATGGAAAGCGACTCTATGCGTACCGTGATGCCAATGGCTACAACGGGCTTTGTTGCCTTAAGCGACAGGCGCCTTTTCCTACGACCAGGTTGCGCGATACCGAGATTGAGGCACGGCTTGGTGATATCAAAGACCCGTCAGAAGAAGGTTGGATTGTGGCAACAAGACCTTTGACGGATGAACCGTGGGCCGCCATGAAGCCAGGGGAACTCATGGTGTTCTCCGCAGGTAAGCGGGTGTTCAGATCAACAACATTTGCCACGCACGATCGGTCGGCTGAAGAAATCGCCCTTTTGAGAGCACTAAGGAAAAGCCCCCATAAATTAAGTCTTCGTCAATTAGAAATGGAACTCAAGCAGACTTCAGACAAGATACTTGTAACGCTGAATTTCCTATTCAAGAAGGGTCTCATAAGGCAGGAGAAAAGAGATGGAGTACCAGCGGACCACCCAGACGCTACTTTCTACACGGTGGCGGCTTGCGAGAGAGAGATCGACGAGTTGATACGTCTATAAGACTGCCAGGGGCCTTAGGAACGAATTATGATTTTTGTGGGCTGTGGGCCCTTTCAATGGGTCTCAGCGGATGCATGGCGGTGGTTCCACAAATGCCGGGGTAATCTCTTGCGAGTGCGGCCAAATGCCGAAATCAAGGCGGGATCATGCCACCTGTTCAAGCCCTGTCGGGGGGAGCACATAGGCGAGGATAAGGTTACATTGTTGGACGGAATTGTGCTCCGCGGAAAGTGAGAGCGCTCAATGGGCTTTGATCCTTTCAACTCCCTCAGTTATGGGGCGCTTTGTCATATATTTCATGGCAGTTGATTCTGTCCCGTCTCATCTTGATGAGGGCGGCCGAAACAATTTGTGTCGCTTGATTAATCTCGGCTGCGGTGGTGAACTTTCCTACGGAAAATCTGATTGTTCCTATTGCCCACTCCGGCTCAACTTTCATTGCCTGCAAAACTGGGGAAATACTTATCTGCTCGGAGGAATGACATGCGGAACCCGCTGACACTGCCACCATTTCATGAATCTCAGCAAGAAGCTCGCCGGCGTTGACTCCCTTAAAACTTACATTCAGGGTATTAGGTAATCTCTCTGAGGGATGACCATTAAGCTGTACATCCTTTACTGTTTCCCTGAGTCCCCGATAGAGGTTGTCCCTCATCTCTATCATATGTTTAGTGTTCTTCTGTAAGTCTCTCTCTGCAATCTCGCAGGCTTTTCCCAGCCCAGCTATCTCGAGAACGTTCTCTGTCCCCGCTCGCTTTCCGCCCTCCTGCGCAGCTCCGTGCAACAGTTTCTCCAGGCGGACTCCTTGTCTGATATAAAGCGCACCCACTCCCTTCGGCGCATAGAGTTTATGCCCGGCGACGGAAAGGAGATCCACCTCCAATGTATTGATGTCCATGGAAATTTTTCCCGCTGATTGGGCTGCGTCCGTATGCATTACAATTCCATGTCTCCTGGCAAGCTTTGAAATCTCTTCGATTGGTTGAATTGTCCCGACTTCGTTATTGGCGTGCATGATCGTGATCAAAACGGTTTGAGGGGTTATGGCCATCTCAACATCTGACAATTTTACCATTCCGAGCGAGTCAACAGGTAAATATGTAACATCAAAACCTCGTTCTTCCAAGAACTTACAAACTTCAATGACTGCAGGATGTTCAATCTGAGACGTTATAATGTGATTCCCTTGATCCTGATGACCGAACGCAACCCCTTTAATTGCGTAATTGTTTGATTCCGTTCCCCCGCTGGTAAAAATAATTTCAACTGAATGGCATTTGAGCAAGGAAGCCACTTGCCCGCGCGCTTTCTCAACAGCCCTCTTTGTCTGAATTCCATACCAATGCGAACTGGAGGGATTGCCGAAGTGGTTTGTTAGGAAAGGCATCGTGGCCTCTATTACCTCTGGATCATGAGGAGTGGTCGCGTTGTAGTCCAAATAGATTGGTGTTTTCATGGGCTTCGATTCGAGAATACACATCGGGAAAACTCTGGCTCTCTAATTATTATACGGTGTATTTCCGTCCTTGACTTAGTCTACCAGACACGGTCTCTCAAGTGCGGGCCATTCAAATACAATGCTTTCAGAAATTAAGCCTATGCCTTTAGCTCCGAGAAAGTTATGACAGGAACAGAGAACCCTGTCAAATGGCTGATCCTCTAAGGGAATATCCAACATGGTCGTCGCGCGGATTCTCAACAATCACAAACCAACAACCTTTTTGCTGGAAATGTCTGAACCGGTACATTAGAGTCGGCAGCGCAGGTCAGTGGAAAATATGCCCCAGTATGGAACTGGTATGGTCTCTCTGCAAGGGGCTCTATGGTATTGTGCGCACCGCTCTTGACGGGAAACAATAGGCAT
>JAUPKT010000203.1 GCA_030837305.1 Thermodesulfobacteriota bacterium | reverse complement strand
CATGGTATGGATCAACAAACCGTTGAGCGAATGTTCGATCCATTTTTCAGCACCAAAGAAGTGGGGAAAGGCACCGGATTGGGGCTGGCCACTGTGTATGGCATCGTCAAAGAACACAAGGGCCACATTACCTGCTCTAGCGAACCCGGCCTCGGGACGGTATTCAAGATTTACTTTCCGGCAATAGAGACCAAAGAACGAGCTGAGACCGTGGCCGACGAAACGGAACCGCCGAGGGGAACCGAAACTATTTTGTTGGTCGAGGATGAGGAACCCCTACGAGACTTGGGCAAGGATATTCTCGCGAGCTTCGGATATCGAGTGCTTGAGGCAGCCGATGGGAAACAGGCCCTAAACATATATAGGGAACAGGGAGAGAAGATCTCGCTGGTCATGCTTGATCTGAACATGCCCGAGATGGATGGCGAGCACTGTATGACGGAGATCCTCAAACTGAATCCGAAGGAACGTGTGGTGGTGGTGACCGGCTTTCCTGAACATGTGATCAAGGGAAGCGTGGTGGAGCGGAAAGCCGCGGGTCTGGTGGCCAAACCATACGATGTGAGAAAACTCCTCCAGAAGGTCCGTGATGTTTTGGATGCAGATCAATGACGGTCCCCGTTGTGAGTGGCTTGAAATCATCAGCCATAAGGCCGGCAAGTGCGCTGCATTCCATTGCATTCAAGGCATGAATAGTATATCGGTTTCGTAGGAAATATCTTTCGGAGCACCCCACACGTCTCTTTATGGGGGTTACGCCAATGCACGATTTGGACGACGTTGTCCGGGTCATCGCCAGGACCCTTGATCAGGATATTTCCAAGTACGATGAGCACTTTCTACAAAAATCCGTGGAAAGAAGGTTGGGACGTATCCCATACACTAGCCTTGCATCCTACCTACGTCGCCTTTCGGAAGATAAGACAGAGGCGGAAACCTTTTTTCGTTCCCTGAACATCACCTACAGCGAGTTCTTTAGAAATCGACTTACCTATGCTTATCTGGAACAAGCAATTCTCCCGAGACTGATTGAAAAAAAGGAGAAAGACAACTATTCCGAACTGAGAATTTGGTCGACTAGTTGCGCAGCCGGTCAGGAGGCATATTCCCTTGCGATATTGGTCGAGGAGCTGGTTACAAGAACAGGGGCCGAAATCCCTACCCGCATATTTGCCACGGACACTTCCGAGGCCGACCTCGAAATTGCCCGAAAAGGGGTCTATGATACCAGGGCAGTTGGGAATGTCACACTAAAACATCTCAACACGTATTTTTCGCGACAAGATGGAACCTACGTAGTCGTCTCAAGACTGCGGGAACGGATCGACTTCTCGTCCTATGATCTCTTGGACGACGGCTCCTGGTGTCCTCCGGCAAGTATTTTTGGAGACTTCGACCTTGTCATGTGCTGTAATCTCCTGTTCTATTACCGAAAAGACATCAGGGAATTTATCCTGAGCAAGGTAATTCGCTGCCTGAAGAATGATGGATATTTGGTCACCGGTGAGGTGGAGCGGGTCATTGTGGAACAAACAGCAGCTTTTCAAACACTTATGGTTCCAGCAGCCGTTTTTCAGAGAACCAATCGGAGAGATTTACCATGAGAAGAATGAAGGATCTGAGAATCGGCACGCAGCTAAAGTTAGGTCTCGGCGCCATACTGGTTTTCGTGGCGATCCTCGGTATAACCTCCTGGCTCCAAAACGAACTTTTGTGGCAGCAAACCAAGGGGTTGTACGAGCATCCGTTACGGGTGCGAAAGGCAGTGGGCGCAATCAGAGCGGATGTCATCAGCATACATCTGAACATGAAAGAATTGTTTTTGTCTGACAATGAAGAAGAAAGGACGGGGATCATTCAGAGCATCGACACCTACGAGAACAATGCCCATCACGCGTTTCAGATCCTGCATGAAAAATACCTCGGTAATCCCAATGACGTAGACCAGGCCCACAATGCCCTTGTCCAATGGAGAGCCATTCGCAATCAAACCATCCGTTTGCTCCGGGAAGGAAAGGTGTCTGAAGCAGCGGCCCGAACGAAGTTTACCGGCGTGGGCGGTATGCACGCTCAGAAAGTCTTGAATTACCTGGCGGTGGTGGATGACTTTGCCAAAAACAGGGCTGACAAATTTTATCGGGAAGCCAAAGAAGAGAAACATGACCTCATGGTACACCTCGGGGTACTGATCGGGGCAATTCTTCTGCTCTCAGCCGGTGGGGGTTATTACCTGGTGAAAGGGATAAGGGACCCGTTGAAAGAGCTGACTTCGGTTGCTCGACGATACCGGCAAGGAGATTTTGATGCACGGAGCAGTTATGCTTCCAGAAATGAATTTGGAATTCTTGCGGGCGCTTTCAATGAGCTTGCTCATACGATCCAGTCCGAAATGATGGTGAGGCAAAACGCAGGTAGGATTGCAGATGTTATGCTCAGGGAAGAAGATCTCCACGCTTTTTGCCGGGAATTGCTCAAGATCCTGCTGGAGCATACGGATTCCCAGGTTGGGGCCGTGTACATCCTCAATAAACAACAGACATCTTTCGAATATCTTGAATCCATAGGCCTTACTGCGGATGCACGGAAATCCTTTTGCGCAACGGGAGGTGAAGGGGAGTTCGGACGTTCTCTATCCACCAAGCAGATTCAACGAATCATGGACATCCCCGCAGATACCCATTTTAAGCTTGTTACCGTGAGCGGGGATATCAGGCCAAAGGAGATCCTGACCATCCCCATCATTTCCGGCCAAGACGTTGTGGCCA
This sequence comes from Thermodesulfobacteriota bacterium, assembly GCA_030837305.1. GTDB lineage: Bacteria > Desulfobacterota > Desulfomonilia > Desulfomonilales > Desulfomonilaceae > JAUPKT01. The sequence goes on along the minus strand of JAUPKT010000203.1, from coordinate 5,335 downwards.
TGATTTCCCTTGCGGCGGTTCGTCAATATGATGAACAGGTACTGAGACTGATAGGCGACGTATGGGATGTCATGACCGCCCGCATGAATGGCGTCCTTGCGTTTGAGCAAATTCGCCAATTCCTCGAGAAACTCGAACAACAGAACCAGGAGCTGGAGGCTCAAAAAAGAGAGCTGGCAGCTCAAACGGATGAACTTACTGAACAAAACATCGAGTTGGAAATGCAAAAGAGGCAATTGGACGAAGCCAATAATCTGAAGAACAGCTTCATTTCCAACATGAGCCATGAGCTGCGCACCCCGCTCAATTCGGTGATTGCGCTTTCCAGCGTGCTCAAGCGCCGCCTCCTCTCTGTCATACCTGAAGAGGAACACGGGTACCTGGAAGTGATTGAACGCAATGGCAAACATCTGCTCGCATTGATCAACGATGTCCTCGATCTGGCACGCATCGAAGCAGGCCGGGAAGACCTTGTCTTTGAAAGCTTTTCTGTGAAACAGGTGTGTGAAGAGATAGTCCAAATGCTTGAATCCCAGGCCCGCGAGAAAAACGTTTCCCTCATCAATTCCATTGGCGATGAACTCTCCCCTATTTTGAGCGATCACAACAAATTTCGGCATATTCTTCAGAATATCGTTGCGAACGCGGTGAAGTTCACCGAGGCCGGACAGGTGGAGATCAAGGCCGAGCAAACACCGAACCAAGTCCGGATAGCTGTTTCGGATACTGGTATCGGTATTCATGATCACCGGCTTCAATTCATTTTTGAAGAATTCCGCCAGGCAGATGAGAGCACATCAAAGAGGTATGGCGGCACGGGTCTGGGACTGGCCATTGCCAAAAGGTACGCCGCTCTTCTCCGAGGCAGAATTGACGTGCAAAGCACACTGGGCAAAGGCTCAACTTTCACGATCATCCTGCCGTTAAGCATACATTCAGGAAGCGTAATTGGAAAAAGAGACACTAAAGAATCTTCTTCAGCATCACTTACATCAAATGCAGAGTCCTGTCTTCCGAATGGCCAAGACAAACTCATCCTCATCGTTGAAGACAGCGAACCAGCAGTCATCCAGATACGGGACATGCTTGTTGATCACGGCTATCGCGTTCTGGTGGCACGCAATGGCATGGAAGCGCTGGAACAAATGAAAAAAACCCTCCCCGATGGGGTAATCCTCGATCTGATGATGCCCGAAGTCAATGGCTTTGACGTGCTCGTGAAAATTCGAGATTCCGAGAGGACCGGGCGCCTTCCTGTGCTGGTCTTAACCGCGAAGCATGTTACGCCGGAAGAATTGAGTATGCTGAAGGGCAACCATATTCATCAGCTCATTCAAAAGGGAGACATCAGCAAGACGGAATTACTGTCTGCGGTGGGAGCAATGGTGACGCCACGGCCCGCACGTAGAGAACCGATCAGAGACAAGCCGGTCATTTTGGTCGTGGAGGACAATCCAGACAACATGCTTACCGCACGGGCGGTCCTGCAAGCAAACTACCATGTCATCGAAGCACAGGACGGCAAGGAAGGCATCGACCTAGCCATTTGTCATAAGCCCGATCTTATCCTGATGGACATTTCGCTTCCTGTGGTGGATGGAATAGCGGCACTTAAAGCAATAAGAGAATACGAGGCTCTGCAGAATATCCCCATAATAGCACTTACGGCTAGTGTGATGAAAGGAGATAAAGAAGACATTCTTGCCTACGGATTTGACGGGTATATTAGTAAGCCCATTGAGGTCAACGGATTCCTGGAAACAATAAGGGAGAAACTCCATGGCAACGCATGACCCGAAAATCTTGGCCATAGATGACAATCGGGATAACCTCATCAGTTTGAAGGCCGTGCTGAAAGACGCATTCCCCAACGCAATAGTGTGGACTGCCGAGAATGGACCAAAAGGCCTAGAGCTTGCGCTGGAAGAAGACCCGGACGTGATTCTCCTCGACATCGTTATGCCGGACATGAATGGGTTCGAAGTATGCCGACGTTTGAAGTCCGACGAACGTTCGGAGCACATTCCCGTGCTTTTCCTGACCGCCCTGCGGTCTGACTCTCAGAGCAGAACCAAGGCCCTGGAAGTCGGGGGCGACGCCTTTCTTGCCAAACCAATAGACGAAACGGAACTCAGAGCCCAAATCCGGGTTCTGACCAAAATTAAAGAGGCAAATGAACTCCAGCGGAAGGAAAAAGATCGTCTTGCCGCATTGGTTGGGCAACGTACCTGGGAACTTGAAAGGAGCCGGGCTGAAACACTCAAACTGTTGGAGAATCTGAAGGCGGAAAACGAAGTCCGAAAGCAGACAGAGCTCGCGTTGAAACAGAACGAGATGTTCCTCCAGCAGATAGTGGAAAATATCCCGAATATGATCTTCATCAAAGACATTGAAAAGCTGAGCTTTGCGCGGTTTAACAGGGCCGGTGAGGAGTTGCTCGGCTATTCGCGTGAGGAGTTGCTCGGCAAAAACGACTATGACTTTTTCCCGCGAGAGCAAGCTGATTTCTTCACCGAAAAAGACCGGCATGTGATAGCCGGCGGAAAGATGGTGGATATCCCTGAAGAAGAAATAGAAACAAGATTCAAAGGCAGGCGCATCCTCCACACGAAAAAGCTTCCCGTTTTTGATGCTGAAGGAAATCCCCAATTTTTGCTCGGGATTTCCGAGGATGTCACCGAACGAAACCTTTTGGAGAAGGCCCTTCGAGACTCTGAGAGGACAAACAGGCTGCTTATTGAGCAAGCACCGGTTGGCGCCGGCGTCTTGCAGGGTGAAGGCTTGGTGTTTGTGAACCCCGCATTTCTTGAGGTTTTTGGATACGAGGGCCAGGAGGAGGTTCTCGGGCGTCCCGTTGAGGATTTCATTTCCCCTGAGGATCGCGAAATCATCACAAAAAGGCGAAAAGAACGCCTGACGGGCAACCCGTTGCCCTCGCACTACGAATTGAGGGGTCTGAAAAAGAACGGTCGCTCCTTCGACCTCGCTTTGTGGCCTCGCGTCATTGATTACCAGGGCAAACCGGCAATCCTCTCTTTCTGCACCGATAGGACAGAGCAAAAGGCCCTACGGAATCAGTTGCTTCAGTCTCAGAAGATGGAGGCCGTTGGTACGTTGGCGGGAGGCGTAGCTCACGACTTTAATAACCTGCTGCAAGTCGTCCTTGGTTACTCGGAAATGCTTCTCATGAACCAGAGTCTGGACAAACGTGTTCTTGGCGGTTTGCAGACAATCAGAGATACGGCCAAGAGAGGCGGCGATCTGGTAAAAAGACTGCTCACATTCAGCAGAAAGGGGCCTACGGAAATGAGGCCTACGGATCTTAACCATGAAGTGGAGCAGGTCAAAACGTTATTACAGCGAACACTTCCCAAGATGATTGGCATTGAACTGATACTCGACGATGATTTGCCAACGGTGAACGTTGATCCGGTCCAGATAGAGCAAGTGCTCATGAACCTGGCCATCAATGCCAAAGATGCCATGCCTGTCGAAGGAGGGACGCTGACCATCGCAATAAAGTCTGTAGTATTGGATGAAGAATATTGCGGCCTCCGCATAGGGGCAAAACCCGGGCCTCATGTCCTGCTGTCCATTTCTGACACCGGGAGCGGAATACCCGAAGACATTCTCCAGCATATTTTCGAGCCTTTCTTTACGACCAAAGGGATAGGCAAAGGGACAGGTTTGGGCCTGGCAATGGTTTACGGAATTGTTCAGCAGCATGGCGGTCATGTTGTGTGCGAGAGTGAGGTGGGAAAGGGAACAACCTTCCATATTTATCTCCCCGCTGCCCAAACGAGTGAGCCATCCAACAGGGTGGAAGCGAAGTCTGTTACCCAGGGCGGTTCAGAAACCATACTCCTCGTAGACGACGAAACATGGGTCCTTGAAATAAGCACCGAAATGTTGTCACGCGCGGGCTACGGGGTTGTCACAGCAACGAACGGCAAAGAAGGCCTTGATGTGTACAAGAACAACCGAGACCTGATTTCACTGGTCATACTGGATAAGTTGATGCCCGTGATGGGGGGATTAGAGTGTTTCAGAGAGATTCTCAAAATCAATCCCAACGTGAGAGCTATTTTTTCCAGCGGATATACCTCAGACTGGGGCGAAAAAGACCCGGTGGAACTGCGGGCCAAGGCAATTCTTCAGAAGCCGTTTGAATCAGAACGGCTCCTAAAAACCATCAGAAGAATTCTGGATGAGGCTTAATGCGGGCTTTACTACCATGGGGTAATACGCACTGAGATGCCATGGAGTTTGCAGCTACCGCATGAAAAGACTTGGCAGGAACAGGGAAATTGTAGGCACAAATGTGACCAAAACGAGGCATGTAAGCAAAAGCAACAGGAACGGCGCTACTCCCGCCGTAACCTCCACCAAGGTCTTTCCCGTGAGTCCCATGGCCACAAAAAGATTCAGCCCGAACGGCGGCGTCAAAAAACCGTACTCGATCAGCAGCACCATAAGAATACCGTAGTGGATGTAATCAATGTTGAATCGGTTGAGTGTTTCCATGAAAAGTGGAGACAGAATCAACATGGCAGAGACGTTATCCATCACGGTTCCAATAAGAAGAAATAGAATGCTGACCATGATGAGAAATAGCCACCGGCTGTGAACGTAGTGTGTAATGAGGTCTGCGAGTTGCTGCGGGATACGCTCGGCAGTCAACAGCCACACCAGCGTCATGGCGCAGGCCAGAATGAAGAGGAGACAACCGGACAAGACGGCTCCCTGCATACAAACGTTAGGTAAGTCTCGAAGCTTAATTTCTCTATTTATGAAAACCTCAATGAACAAAGCGTAGACTACACTTACTGCAGCCGCCTCCGTGGGAGTGAACATACCCCCGTAGATACCTCCCAGCACGATGACAGGAAGGATCAATGCCCATAAACCCTGTCTGAAAGCTCTTATGGTTTCAGGCCAGCTCGCCTTTTCAGAGGAACTCCAACCACACTTGTGCGACATGAACACCGTGTACGTGATGAACACGCCTGCGATGAGAAGCCCTGGAAGGATTCCTGCCAAGAAAAGCTCTGCCACCGATACATTCATAACCATGCAATAGAGTATCATTGGGATTGACGGAGGGATCACAATACCGAGAGATCCTGCCGAAGTCACCAAGCCGACAGAAAATTTGTCATCATACCCGGCTTTCTTTAGGGCAGGAAGCATGATGGAGCCGATGGCAACCACAGTGGCAGGACTGGAACCTGAAAGTGAGGCAAAAAACAGGCACGCGAGGGTAACGGCGATGGCAAGACCACCCGGATAGCCGCCCACGAGACTATTCACAATTCCGATCAGATGCCTGGCCATG
>JAUPKT010000202.1 GCA_030837305.1 Thermodesulfobacteriota bacterium | reverse complement strand
TGCTGGTAGAGTTAGATTTCTTTTTAAGCCCACCGGTGGCCTGTATCTGCCCTTTTAGACTACTCAGAGAAAATTTTGTAATCAGGGAAATTTATACCGGCGCTTTCCATATAATGCCGATATGGGGGGCCGGCTATGTTTGACAGGCAGGATGCGAGAATGTTACGCTCCCACACACAAATTACAATAGGTTCTTTCACAATTTGACTACAGTTTTAAGTGCGTCCTATGGGGCAAGATGCCTCAGAGAAACCTTTTGGGATGACTTGGCTATCTCTCCGTCTCGGAGGCAAAGAGCTCCAAAATGGCAAAACCGCCTAATAATGCCGGACAAAGGAGAATCCTAATGAGAATGGTTTTCTTGGTATTGGGTGCTGTGCTGTGCGTGGTGGGGATGACTGCTTTTCCCCGGGCGAACGAGAACGAACAGGCCGGTAGGACAGTTCGACAGACGACAGGTTCGGATGGAGCGAATCTGTTTGCCAACGGGACGATCTATATAAATGCTGACAAGAAAGCACATAATCTCCTTGTGAAAGACGGCTCGGTCGCCGGCTGGAACGTGCAAGCCGAAGAACATCCTTCTGCGACAACCGTAGATCTAAAAGGCGCTACGGCTTATCCGGGGTTTATAGACAGCCACTGCCACCTGATGGAGGCCGGGACTGTCTTAGAAGTTGGGGCAGATCTCGCGTCTTGCAAGGATGTCGATTCTATCGTCAACAAGCTGGCGGAGAAGATTAAATCAGTTCCCGAAAACGGCGTTGTAATGGGGGTAGGGTTCTCTCTTACCGATTACGACAAATGGTCGCTCCAGGATCTCGCCAAGATAGATAAGGTTACTGGAAACAGGCCTGCTTTCCTCGTTGACCAACTTGGACACAACGCCATCATAAATACCGCCACCATGAAGCTGGTTCATCTGACTCCAGCCACGCCCGTCCCTCAAGGCGGAATGATAATCAAGGAAAACGGTCGACTGACCGGCATGTTGAGGGAACGCGCAATGTCGCTTCCATGGAGCAAGATTTTTGCTGGGTTGGATAGTAAGGATATAAAGGCCGGCACGTTGGCGATGCTTAACCACTGGGCGTCGATTGGATACTCCGGAGCTATCGACATGATGGGCGCTCCAGGCTTGAGGTTCATGAGACCTGATATTTTCATGGAGATGGAAAAACAGGGAATCCTACCGTTGAGGATCCATTACTGCTACACGCTCCTTGATTTGAACGATGTTGCGGACGCTGCCAAATATATGGGAAATGACACCGAATTGGTACGGTTTTTAGGCTGCAAGATTTTCATTGATGGAGCCTGCGCCGGGGGTGAAGCGTGGACTAGCTGGACTAACAGGCTCGGCGGCCATGGCTTCCCTGAGATATATACGGATGATGGGCATGGTGAGCAGCTAAACCTCAACCGAATCGTGGCGAAAGTTGAAGAATACGGCATGAACATGCACTATCACGTTCAGGGGGACATGGCGATTGGAGCGGTTCTTGGCGCTCTGGAGAAGGTTCGCGCCGAGAAAGGTCGGATTAAGGGAATCCACACTCTAATACACCTGGCTTTCCCAACAGACGAACAGGTTGAGCGACTAAAGAAATTCGACGGTCATGTAGTGACAACGGTTCAGCCTGGTTTTTGGGCGGTCGAGACTGACGGCGAGCATTATTACGGTGAACACGCCATCCACGAATACCCGATCAGTAAACTTATAGAGGCCGGCGTTTCAGTAGGCATGAGCACTGATTTCAGCGTCTCACCCATCCAGTATGCGCCGGCCACGGTTGTTCTCGGTGTTGCTGCTACAGGGGGCGGTAATCCTGAGGCTCATTCACCCCTCAAAGTCAGGGATGTCCTGCATGGTTTCACGGTAGGAAGCGCTAGGACTACAGGGAAGAATGATACCGGCAAACTGGATGTCGGATACAAAGCTGATATGGTCGTCTACGATCAAGATCTCTATTCAATTAGTCCGGTGAAATTCTCAAAGGACTTTCCAAAACTGCTTTCTACATGGGTAGGGGGGAGAAAAACTTTCGAAGCGCCCGAGGTCAGTATGCCGAAGCAATAGGGTCTCAAAACTGGATACCTGAACCATTAGAAACATATGGAATTATCAACAATTCTTGGGGTAATTCTTCTTATCATCGTAACACTCGAATTTGTGTACCTCCCATTTGTTGGGAAAAGGATCATGAAAAGGTGGTTTGGCTGGCCTGTGAAGGAAGTCCCATTTTCATCTGGAAACTCCGACAATTTGAGCATTGAAGACCTAGCTCGGGACAAAACACTCTCGGCCATCGGGATTGCGCTAAAACTAGATATTGAGGAATTTCAGGTAAGGGATGAGATTGAGCGATTATATAGATCCAAAAAAATGTCTAGGGCAAATTATGAGAGATTTCTGCGATGACCTGGTAGTAAGCCATGAGGAACATGGTGAACCGCATACTCCCAGGTATTAGTTATAGAGTTTACTTTAGGTTTCAGTTGAATGTTCTTCTATGGTCAATCCCTTTCGTTTCATATATTTCCGGTTTAATGTCCTGCTTAAATTTGACGTTTGCTTTTGATAATAACAATTCAGCTAAATCTTTGTCATCCACGAATAACACGGGTC
>JAUPKT010000201.1 GCA_030837305.1 Thermodesulfobacteriota bacterium | reverse complement strand
TTGGTCGAAGGCGCGGGTGGGCTCATGGTACCCATAAATGAAAAAAGCCTGATGATCGACCTCATAAGTGATCTCGGGTACCCGGTTCTATTGATTGCCCGCAGCCGCCTCGGGACCTTGAACCATACCTTGCTAAGCCTGGGGACCTTGCAGCAACGCGATATAGAAGTACTAGGGATTATTGTTTCCTTTTCAGAAAGTATTGGGGGTCCGGAGGAGGAGTTTGTCGTGTCTGATCTGAAGAGATTCTCGGGCGAAGTCCCTGTTTGGAACCTTCCGTATCTCCACAAGGAATTGAGAGAGGATCCAGTCAAGTTGGCAGAATCTTTGGCACGATCAGTGCCTCAAGCCACCCTGGAACGATGGTTCGGAACGGGCGGCCTGCATGAGAAAGCGGAGTAGTTTTTCAAGGACAGAGATTTATTCCACACTGAGGGCCTCGGTAGCATTCCCTCTTGCCTCCAGAAAATAGTTCTTTTCCCGTCTATTGATCCGTCACGTCATGCGCATTAGCTTAAAGATACTATTGAACGCTAAGGACGGAGCATGGCATGGACGTACATTCTCGGAATACACCAGAACTAGATAAACATGGAGCACATGGCAGAATCGGCCGACCCAACCGCCTGATTCACGAAAAAAGCCCGTATTTACTCCAACATGCGTATAATCCAGTGGACTGGTTTCCTTGGGGGCAGGAGGCATTCGACTTGGCGAGAGAACTGGACAAGCCAATTTTCTTGTCCATAGGTTACTCCACATGCCACTGGTGCCACGTGATGGAAAAGGAATCCTTTGAAGACACTGAAGTGGCCGAACTTATGAACGATGCCTTTGTTTCCATAAAGGTAGACAGAGAGGAGCGCCCGGACATCGACAATATATACATGACGGTTTGTCAGATGATGACGGGTGGAGGCGGATGGCCGTTAAACTTAGTGATGACTCCGGACAAGAGGCCTTTTTTTGCCGGCACCTATTTCCCGAAGGCAACCCGGCATGGACGCATTGGAATGATGGACCTGGGCAGAAGAATTAAGCAATTATGGGCAAAGGACCGCAGTGAAATTGATCTCTCCGCTGATAAGGTCGTTTCAGCACTGCGCCAGATTCCAGATGATTCGCCGGGCGACCCTGTACAGACATCGACTCTCGCAGTTGCATATCAGCAACTAGGGCAACGTTTTGATGAGTCGAACGGCGGTTTTGGGGCAGCTCCCAAATTTCCGACACCACACAACATGTTGTTTCTCTTCCGATATCGGCATCGAACAGGAGAGGTCAAGGCGACCGAGATGGCTCTCAAGACGCTTCGCAGCATGAGCTTGGGAGGAATTCATGACCATGTGGGCGGAGGTTTCCACCGGTATTCGACTGACGAGAATTGGCTTGTGCCCCATTTTGAAAAGATGCTTTATGACCAAGCCCTGTTGGCCATGGCATACACGGAGGCTTATCTCATAACTAGAGATGACGAGTTCAAGAGAGTAGCTTCGGGAATTTTCGAGTATGTCATGCGGGACATGGTTTCACCCCAAGGGGCTTTCTTTTCGGCAGAAGACGCTGACAGTGAGGGCGAAGAAGGCAAATTCTACACGTGGTCATGGCAGGAGATTCAGGAAGTCTTGGCCCCCGAAGAATCCCGCGTCGTGCAGTCCGTATTCAACATCAGGCCAGAAGGGAACTTTCGGGAAGAGGCGTCTGGTGAAATGACCGGCACGAACATTCTTCACATGAGAAGTTCTCTTGATGCATGTGCGCGGGATCTCAACGTACATCCTGAAGGGCTCAGGGCTGTTGTCGAGGGCGCATTGAAGAAGTTGTTTGATGTCCGCAGTGGTCGAATACGGCCACACAGGGACGACAAGGTACTCACTGACTGGAACGGCCTTATGATTGCTTCGCTCGCCAAGGCCGGCCAGGTCTTTGGAAACCAGACGTATGTCCAGGCAGCCACAAGAGCGGCTGATTTCATATTGGGAACCATGAGAGACGAAGAAGGAAGGCTGATACACAGATTTCGTGACGGCCACGCCGGCATAGCTTCCACCATAGACGATTATGCCTTTCTCATTCTGGGTCTCTTGGAGCTGTACGAAGCGGTCTTTGACATACGCTATCTCAGAAGTGCTCTAGACCTTACATCAGACATGATTGCACGATTTTGGGACTCCTCTGCCGGTGGTTTCTATATCACTGCCCATGACAGCGAAGAGTTGTTGGTGCGAAAAAAGGATATCTACGACGGGGCCACCCCGTCGGGAAATTCGGTGGCACTGATGTGTTTGAGAAGGCTGGCAAGCTTGACGGCAAATCTTAAATTGGATCGGATAGGAGATCGACTGGAAGAAGCATTCTCAGGAAACATCCGTCAACTTCCCTCTGCATACACGTTTTTTCTTTCAGCCGCGGAATTTCGACTTGGTTCTTCGCATGAAATAGTCATTGTGGGCAGCGACGACGATCCCCATGCCTTGCAAATGCTGAAAGAACTCAGAAGCACTTTCTTGCCGCACAAGGCAGTGCTTTTCAAGTCGTCCGACGAAAAGACATCAGAGCTGTCAGAGATAGCACCGTTTACGGAATCGATGAGCTGCATCGATGGCCAAGCTTCGGCGTACGTCTGCAAGAGCCATGAGTGCATGCTCCCAACGACAGAAATCGGACACATGATGGAATTGTTGAACAACCGACAGAAATGATACTTGGAACAGGCTCCGGCTCAAGACTATATAATTGGCTTGACGATGATTCTGAAATCTATTCCAAAAGAAGCCGTGAAAAAATTCTGCTTATTGGTTATTATGCTCTCCCATAATTTCCTTCCCATTGGATAATTGTGTATCGCAGGACTTACGTCTAACGCACAGTCGTCATGGCCAGGTAATGGAGCTGGATCCAGTTGCGGGGACGCTCCGGATAGGCGTTCGTTTACGACGGGAAGAACTCCGTAATTCTAAGGGAGAACAATAGATGTCGTGTTCCGAAAATGAAATTGATCTGCTTGCCGTGAATACCATACGCATGCTGGCCGCGGACGCGGTTCAGCAAGCCAAGTCAGGGCACCCGGGCATGCCGTTGGGGGCGGCTTCCATGGCCTATGTCTTGTGGAACCGGTTCCTCCGATTCAGCCCAGCCAACCCACGCTGGCCCAACAGGGACAGATTTATTCTGTCTGCCGGGCACGGCTCTGCTCTTCTTTATGCACTGCTCCATTTATCCGGTTACGACATTAGTTTGGAGGAGATTCAGCGATTTCGCCAATGGGGAAGCAAGACGCCTGGTCACCCAGAGTACAATCTGGATCTCGGCGTGGAGTGCACCACGGGGCCCTTGGGTCAGGGATTTGGGATGGGCGTCGGCATGGCCACGGCTGAAAGGTTTCTCGCTGATCGTTACAATCGGCCCGGCTATGAGATCATGGATCACTTCACATACGCCATTGTTTCAGATGGCGATCTCATGGAAGGGGTCGCGTCTGAGGCGGCTTCGTTGGCCGGCCATTTGGGGCTCGGCAAGATTGTGTACTTCTATGACGATAACCGCATCTCCATTGAAGGGAGCACTTCTTTGACCTTTACTGAAGATGTGGGCAAGCGTTTCCAGGCCTATGGGTGGCACGTGTTACGGGTGGCGGACGGAAACGATTTGGTAACAATTGAGGCCGCAATTAAGGAGGCACGAGCTGAACAGAAACGGCCGTCGTTGATCATGGTGAGCACTCATATCGGGTTTGGCAGCCCCAAACAGGATAGTGCCAGCTCGCACGGGGAACCGTTGGGAGAAGAAGCGCTCCTCGCGACGAAGCAAAATCTTGGGTGGCCTCAAGACAAACGGTTCCATGTGCCTGAGAGTGTCAAAACCAAATTTCAGGATGCCTCGGCCCGAGGAAACCGGTTGGCAGCCCAATGGTCGGCCTTGTTTGAGCAATATCGGGGATCGTATGGCGATGCCGCGACGGAATTTGAGACCGTCTGGACTGGTGGGCTCCCGGCGGGCTGGGACGAGGAGATTCCTCAGTTCCAGAGCAACCAAGCACCCATTGCCACGCGTTCTGCGTCAGGAAAGATCCTGAATGGGATTTCGAAACGTGTGCCGAACCTCTTGGGGGGATCCGGGGACTTGGCCCCGTCAACAAAAACCATCATAGCCGAGAGTCCTGATCAGAGTATTGATGAGCCGGGCGGAAGAAATCTTCGGTTCGGGGTGAGAGAGCATGCCATGGGCGCCATTGTAAACGGCATGGCGCTTCACGGAGGAATTATCCCTTATGCAGCGACGTTCTTGATATTTTCCGACTACATGAAGCCCTCGTTACGGCTGGCAGCATTACAGGGGCTCCATACGATATATGTCTTTACCCATGACAGTCTTGCAGTGGGAGAGGATGGGCCAACCCATCAACCTGTGGAACAGTTGGCCGCCTTGAGATCAATCCCCAACTTCACGGTCATAAGACCTGCGGATGCCAATGAAACCGCTGCGGCATGGAAGATTGCCATGAACGCACATAATCCCACGGCGCTTATCCTCACGCGACAAGACCTTCCCATTCTCGAGGAAACGTGCCACGGCTGTGCCGAACAACTGGAAAGAGGCGCGTATGTCTTGGCAAGGTCAGAGGGGAAGCCTGACATTATTTTGATGGCATCAGGGTCAGAGGTGAAGCTTGCGCTGGAGGCCCGGGCAGAATTGGCGGCCGCACATGGGATCAAGGCCACGGTTGTGTCTATGCCGAGCTGGGAACTCTTCGAGAACCAGCCCCCTGAATATCGGGAATCCATAATTCCCGGCTCCGTCAAAGCGAGGCTTTCCATAGAGGCCGGGTCAGCCATGGGATGGCGCCGATGGACGGGGGATCATGGAGATAATGTGTCTGTTGACCGTTTTGGGGCATCGGCACCCGGGTCAGAGGTGCTGATCCGCTACGGCTTCACCGTCGAGAACGTAGTGAGCAGAGCGGTAGCGCTTGTGGCGTCCAACAAATAGAGGGTGACCGCCGGACTGAGCGTCATTTTTTGACGGTTTTGATGATGGGCTTGCCCTTCTTGATGGTGACGTCGAGGATGTGTGCTTCTCCGGAACTGATCTTCACGTTGGGGACGGTCCTTTTGGATGGATCGATTCCTTCGACCGCCGGAAGGCTGATGGTATAAGTCCCAGGTGCTACCGTTATCTCTTGGAACGGAGCAACGCTGAGGCTTGCTTTGTCCCCTTTTATCTCCACCTTTTCGAAATGTTTTGCCTGGAGGACCTTGGCATACTTGGCAAAGGGCTGGTCAATATCCGCAGGCCTTTCTGCCTCGATAAAGATACCCGCGGTTCTGGCGGTTAACAGAGAATAACCCTTTTGTCGCTTCTTGTTGATTCCCAGGGCCAAGACATCGATGATCGTTCCTTTTGTGGCATCGGAGGTTTCCATGGCACGTGTCACGGCGCTTACCGAGCATATCGTGGCTGCTCCGCCCGTCACGATGAGAAGTCGGGGTTTTCGCCCTGCCCCTCCCTGAAAATCCTTTTTGATAGAGAATGCCGCGGCTGCACACGGATCGGTGGTTCCACTGGAGTCAGCCTTTTCAAGGCGCTCTTTGAGCTGTTTCGCCGGCATATTTGTCCAATCCAGCAGCATGTGACTCAGACAGACCTTCTTCGCCGCTTTCTTGTCATCCGAACTTCCGCATGAGAAATCCCTCACGGCAAGTCGTGATCCGGAACTTAGTGCAGAAGGCAGCTTCTCAATGAAAGTGAGCGCTGTCTTGAAACGGCTGGGATTCCAGCCTTTGGATTGCCGTGCCATGGAGCCTGAATCGTCCAGGATGACTGAGAGATCCCAGTTGACCGTGCT
>JAUPKT010000200.1 GCA_030837305.1 Thermodesulfobacteriota bacterium | reverse complement strand
ATAAGGAATGAGTCGAAAATCTCCAAGGTCGGCGTACGATCGCTGCGGGATGGCACGGAAAGTCTCCTGGATGCAAGCGCCCTGGTTGTGGCGGTGGGGTTTGAGCCGTTTGATCCTTCTAACAAGGTCTTCTGGGGATATGGGCGTTTGAGCGGCGTCATGACTCTATCGGACCTTAATGAGATCATGATGCGAGACAGCATTGCCCAAGAGATGGGTAACGGCAATCATCCTCTGCACATTGCTTTCTTTCAATGTGTCGGTTCAAGGGATATCACGGTTGGTGCAAACTACTGCTCTCAGCACTGCTGCAAAGCATCACTGCGCATGGCGGTCAAACTAAAATACCTGTTCCCGGAATGGGAAATCGTTCTCTACTACATTGACTTGCAACTAGCGGGGAAAATGGCGGGATCTTTGTTACGAGAAGCGCGGGAAAATGGCATTCGGCTCGTACAGGGTGTTCCGGGGGAAGTCACGGCGGGAAACCAGGGCAAATTGACCGTGATAAGGGAGCAGAACGGTTGCAATGTGCGCGAGGAGTTTGACAAGATCGTATTATCAATAGGACAGCGGCCGGCTCCGAGCATTCGATCCCTGGCGGAAATGCTGAATATACCGCGTGACCAATTCGGATTCGCAGCCCACGAAAGTCCTATTCAGCCCGGACGAACTTCCGTGCCCGGGGTCTATCTGGCGGGCACGTGTAGTGTGCCTGGAGATATTGAGAAGACTCTCTTGTATGCAGGACAGACTGCCGCTGCCGTGTTGGCAGATCATGCAGCACTCTGAAAGGTATTATTATGAGCGGGGCTTTGTCAAAGGACGATTTTATACAGACCAGCGGTCCCTCGTCTCCGGCGGTGGTTATCGGCTGTGGGATTTCAGGGGCACTCGCTGCGAAAGCTTTGCGGGATTTGGGGCTGACCGTCACATACGTCAGAATCCCTGATGACCACAATAATGTTTTTGGGCAGCTGTCAGAGCCAGATCAACAGGGCCTCACTGAATACTTGGGTATCGCCGGCGACCACCCTGATACCTTTGCTACGGATACGTTGCCGTCAGTAAGACGTGAGGGCCCCTCTTTTCGGATCAATTGTGATGGCCTCGATGACAGGCTTTTCGGCTGTGTAGTAGTCACATCTGGTGTCTCCCTCAAGGTAGCAACTGGACAGCAATCCAACGAGGATATCTTACGACCAGGAAACACGGTCGCTACACCTCAAAGGCTGTGTTTCATTCTGGATGCAGGTCATCAGTCAGATATGTATGCGGGCATCAGCGCCTTGGATTTGGCTCTGAAAAACCAAACTGCCGGAGGAACATCCTCTGTTTTCTTTCAGAACATACCTGTGGCCCATCCTGGAGCGGAAGAACTCTATGATCAGGCCAAGAAAGCAGGTGTGGTATTCGTGAGATACGATAATGGGATGCCACCTGTGGTTGATAGGTTCGAGGGACCTCACAAGTCCTCTGGTTTTCGTGTGCAGGTCACCGACTTGGTGGCTGGTGGAGACCCCGTGGAGACCGAATGCGACCGTGTTTTTTTCGTGGGGTTTGCTGACGCCGGCTCCCTTGATGATGGTCTAAGAGGTTTGGTCGCCCACGATGTAGATGCAGAAGGTTTCCTGCTGTCCGAAAGTGTCCATTCCGCGTCCGGCCGTTCCTTTATCAACGGCGTATTCGCCGTTGGGGAATGCACCGGTCTCCTTGGGTTGACCCAGATTGTCGCGCAGGCATACTCCGTGGCTGTCAAGGCGCGATCATGGCTAAGGCAGATAGACGATACGGATGCCATGGAGAAGATTTCGGTCGCGGATGAATGTATTCGATGCCTTACCTGTTATCGGGTGTGTCCTCATGCGGCCATATCTGTTAACTACGCTGCATCGCGGTCAAAGATTAGAGCGCTTGCAGCCTCTTGCCAACAATGTGGGATTTGTGTATCCGAGTGCCCGCGCATGGCCCTTGATCTGACTTTTTTTCCGGAAATCGGCATTTCAGGTTTCGTCGATGAAATAGCAAAAATTGAGGGTCAAGGCATTTTCGTTGTGTATGGCTGCGAGAGGTCCACGGCAGACCTGATGGCCAAGATAGAGGTACCGCCTGAAGCTCTCTTCTTTTCGGTGCCATGCGCCGGGAGGATATCCGAGACCATGCTGTGGTCGACATTAAGCACAGGGATTTCAGGGATACTCGTAGTGGGATGCCATCCCGGAAATTGTGCCTCCAAGTATGGAACGGAGTGGGCCGGCAAAAGAGTGAATCAAATTCTGGGGAAAATGCAGTCTATGGGAATACCCTCGCCTCAGATTGCGTATACTTGTGTTTCTTCTCGGGAGGCTGCCAAGCTGGAAGGGATTTTGAGAGATTTCAAAGCGTCTCTGAAAACAAACCAGGACGTGTTTTCCAAAAGGAACGAGATCAGAAAATGACTGAGGTAGAGCAAGCACAGCGGTTCACTGATGTGAAGTCGGCCATATCATCGTCATACGGCGGAGAAAACCTTAGCCTATGTCTCACTTGCGGTGAATGCGTCTCACGATGTTTTCTTACAGACGGATATCCTGAACTTAATCCGAGAAAAATTATCAGAAAAGTCATCTTGGGACGAGATGCCGAGGCAGCGGAATCCGAATTCATATGGGCGTGCACTCTTTGCGGTCGATGCACCACGGACTGTCCCAAAGAATTACAGATGGACGTTATCGTGAGGAAACTGAGAGCTGAAGCCTGCAGACGCGGCCTCGGGCCATCTCGCATCATCGAAGGCATAGAAAAGGCACTGGAAGCAGGTAACAACGTCGGTATGGAGTCGGAAGAATTCGTTGATACCGCTCAATGGCTGGCTGAAGAGCTTGAGGAAGAATTCGAGGATGATGGGGACGGATTGGAAGTGCCCTTTGATAGGCAGAATGCTGAAATACTCTATATCCCAAATCCAAGAGAATACACGTCCAACCCAGGCATGTTTCAGACCTATCTGAAATTCTTTCATTACGCACAAGCTGATTGGACTCTCTCGTCAAAAGTCTTCGACATTACCAACTGGGCCTACTATGTCGGTGATCAAGACGCTGCTGTTCAGCTCGTGAGAAACATGGTGGACGAAACAAGACGGCTGGGTGCAAAAATCCTTCTCTCCACAGAATGTGGACACGGTTTCAAAATACTGCGAAAGGATGCCGAGAGATGGCTTGGAGAGCCTCTTGGGTTTGAAGTGCTCGGCGTTGTCGAGTTGGCCCATCGGTACTTGGCGGAGGGGCGCTTGCCCGTGAAACCGAATTCAATAGAAGGCCCGATAACGTATCATGATCCATGCAATGTGGGACGCAAAATGGGCATTTTTGAAGAGCCGCGCGACCTCATCAAGGCTGTGTGTCCGGATCTCATCGAAATGTGGCCGAACAGGAGATACAGTCTGTGTTGCGGTGGCGGTGGCAGCGTGGGCCAGAACACGGAAATGGGTCAGAAAAGGCTCGAACACGCCAGGCGCAAACATGACCAGATCATGAACACAGGGGCGAAAATCATCGCAACGTGCTGCCAGAACTGCCTCAGCCAGTTGACCGACCTGCGTGATCGTTACAATATGCCCGTGGAAGTCAAGTCTGTGATCGAGTTGCTGGTGGAGTCGATGGACTCTCCATCAAATGAGTGATGGAAATCAGAAAGTACTCTCGAGGAACCCAATGACCTTGTTTCCTCTCCACAGGACTTTGGTCGATGATTACAGACGCAGGGAATAGCGATATGGATGATTCAATCATCGAAGAACAAACCAACAAGTCAAAACTCCGAGACGTCCTTAGCTTAACCGTCACTCAGAACTGAAACCGGAACCGCGTACAGATTCTTGCCAAATGGAACGAATTCTTGTCCCGCATAAATGAGCATTCCCCTAACAAACTTATCTCCAAGATGTTCCCGCAACATTTTAAGTCCTGAAAAGTCCTTTGGGGATGGGCTGCTGGAAAGCTTCATCTCTATTCCGATAACTTTTCCTGCGCTATTTTCAATTACCATGTCAACTTCATGTCCCGACTGTGATCGAAAATGGTAAAGGCGCACGAATTCCTTGGACCAGGATGCGTGCTTGTACAGCTCTAGAACAACAAAATTCTCGAAGATCCGCCCGGCAATCTCTCCGCCCTTTCGCAGCCCCTCTTCATCGATTCCAATAAGGTGACAGGCGAGGCCCGTATCCACCATAAAGAGCTTTGGGGCTTTCACTAAGCGCTTCCCCAGATTGGATGACCAGGCCGGAAGTGTCTTTACAATAAAGATCGTTTCAAGGAGTGCCATATATCGGGAGAGAGTGATGTTCGGAATTCCGCTGCTTCTCGAAATTTCCGACTGATTATGTAAAGTAGCCGTCCT
>JAUPKT010000199.1 GCA_030837305.1 Thermodesulfobacteriota bacterium | reverse complement strand
TACGTCAAGAATGTTTTCTGATTTGACGGTCAGTGTCATCTGGTCCCTAAATAGGGCTGAGGCGAGCACCACGTCTTCGGGGAGCTGTTCCTTCATCCTTTGCAGAATTTCTTCCTGATTCATCTCTGAGCGACCTTCACCTTGCCGAATTTGGGGTTTCGAATAGACTGTTCTCTCATGACCTTGGCATGCAATTGGAGGATGCCGTCAAGAAGTGCTTCAGGACGAGGCGGGCATCCCGGGACGTACACATCCACAGGCAGATGACGGTCGATGCCCTGAACAACGGCATAATTGTTGTAGATACCGCCTGTACACGCACAGGCCCCCATGGCGATGACCCACTTTGGTTCAGTCATCTGCTCATAAATCCTCACGACTGCCGGAATCATTTTCTTCGACGCGGTTCCGGAAACGATCATCAAATCAGCATGCCTCGGCGATGGTCTTGCAACCTCCATTCCGAATCGAGACAGATCATATCTGCTCACAAAGGTAGCAATCATTTCCAGGGCGCAGCATGCCAGACCGAACCCCAAAGGCCACATTGATGACTTTCGAGACCAGTTGACGAACCATTCGAGATTAGTGACGTGAACAGTGTCGTTCAAATGCCTTTCTATTCCCATTCCAACGCACCCTTCTTCCATACGTAAACCAGTCCGACGAGAAGGACCAGCACAAATATCAGCATTTCTATGAATCCAAAGATCCTGAGTTTGTCGAATATGTTAGCCCAGGGAAAAAGGAATATGAGTTCGATATCAAAGATTATGAAGAGCATCCCGACGATAAAGAATCGGACCGAGAAGCGACTCCGAGCCCCACCGATCGGGTCCATTCCGCACTCGTAGGGCATGAGTTTTGTGGGAGTGGCATTCTTGCGGGATAGCAGATCGGATAGAACAATGATTGTGAGTCCTATGAAGACGGACATCAACAGTATTACCAGCAGCGGGAGATAGGCATTAATCATCCCTGTTCTCCAGTTGAATGCAAGCGCACTTCAACACTGAGGATTGGTCAGATCGTTTTGCGTTCTATAGTAATCGTGCAGAGGAATTAAGTGCTGTTCCACTTAGGAGCGCCGTAGCGCCTTACTTAACCGCAATACATGCTTTCTTGTCAAGGTTTTTTTGAAAGACCATCTAGTCATCTTTCTCTTGCTCTTCGAAATTGAAGAGTATCTCGAGTCGAGTACCTCCCCCGGGCTCAGACAGCAGAGTCATCATGTCCGAACAGCGCTTTATGTTTGCCAGCCCCATTCCTGCTCCGAAACCCATATCCCGGATCCACTGAGGAGCGGTCGAGTAACCAGGTTGAAGTACTTGCTGCAAGTTGTCTATGCCAGGGCCGTGATCTACTGCCGAGACCCTTAACTTATCTGGCCTGATTTCTACAATGAGTTCTCCTCCCACGTCAGTGTGTATTACTAGATTCATTTCCGCTTCGTATACAGCCACCGACACCCGCCGAACTATTGGTGGGCGTACCCCGAGCCTGACCAAAGCCTTCTTGATCATGCTGGATGCCTTCCCGGCAGTGTCGAAATCTTTGTCATGAACGACGAAGCGTAGGCTGAGGCTCGTGTCATCCGAAGCGATGTCTTGAAAAATGTGGCTTGCTCTGTACGTCTGAAGCCTTTCCGCTTCTTTTTTTTGGAAACTTACTTCCATTTCTCGAAGCAGGGCGGCCATGATTGTGGCATTGGTTACGATCCCCACCAGCCGACGATCCTGATCGACAACGGGCAGCCGCGAATGACCTTGTCTCCCAAGATTATTTACCGCCTCCATGACGGACGCATCCTTTGAAACCGTTCGTACCGGAACCGTCATGATCTCTGAGACGATACTATTCATGGTTCCTTGTTCCATGGCTCTGATCACGTCGCTCATGCTCACAATGCCGATGATCTTGTCATCCTGGACCACCGGCGATCCTGAAATCCGCTTGGCAATCATGAGATCCTTCACTTCAGCCATGGACATATTCGGGCTCAATACAATGACGTTCGTGGCCATGACCGTTTCAATTCGCGTGGTATAGACCAGTTCTTCGAATTTCGTAATTTGTTGAGTCGTCATTGATTCACCGGTCCTGAGGCTACTGACTGAGACGCGCCCTCACTTTCCTGAGTGCTGTGAAGTCTGAACGATTATCTGTCTCCTTCATGCATCGATGAGACGAAATCCAATCTGAGATTCAGTAAGCAGGTGAACTGAGTGAAAATTGGGAGGCCGGTTCCAAATGGGCCAAGTGATCGATCATTGTTACCACGAGTTATTTTCGATCTTTACCTGGCCTCTTCCCGGCAAACCTTCTTTGTAGAGGAGACCACAGGCTTCATACATGGTATATGCCGTGCTGATGAGGGTTACGCCGGTCTCCTGAGCAAGCTCAAGGGTCTCCCGGGGAGGCGTTTTATCCCGCACAAGAACAATCACGTTGATACCGGCCATCTCAGCAGTTCTCACAACTTGCGGATTCGTCAGTCCTGTCATGAGAACCATCCCATCGGTCCCAAAAGCCAATACGTCGCTCATGAGATCTGCCGCCCCTCCCCGGGGAATCTCCTCATCATGATCATGACTTGAGACCAACACTCTGCCGGAAAGTATATTGATGATTTCACTAATTTTCATTCGATCTCCGGTTCAACGACCCCTATATGAGAAAGCTCATTTCAACACTACCTCATGAGGTTGTCAACAGTCATTCGGCGGAATGACAACCTGAAAATGTGATCCTGGAACCGATTTCTCGGGCTATTGTGAAGTGGTAGGGCGGGAGTAGTCCAGGAAGAATCCCGAACTCGCGGGGCTGAACGACATGAAGAACCATTTCCTCGGCGAGAACCAGACTCAAGCAGAGGAGGCCACGAGATTCCTCAGGGATGAGGGCTGGCCTTACCACACCCTTCTTTGGCCATAGCGCTCCCCGTGACAGTGTAATAGTTTCATACCCTTGGCTCCTCTCAACTAAAAGGATACAGAATGTTCTGTTTCTGGCCGAAGGGCTGGACATTACAGAGATGAGAGTTTATTATGCTGCGGTGTCGGGACGTGGCTCAGCCTGGTAGAGCACTGCATTCGGGATGCAGGGGTCGCTGGTTCAAATCCAGTCGTCCCGACCAGCAAATTCAAGAGGTTAGGTTGTAATCAACGTAACCTTTTTTTGTTTCTGCAGGGCAAATGCCAACATTTTGCCAACATCCTCCTGAGTATAACCGGTTCCACACTAGCTCCCGGCAACAAGGATTTTCGTTTCGCCGTGGTCGCAGGTAAACTTGTCAATCGCATCCACCAGTTCCTCATCCGAGATATATCCATATCGCTCGTCAACCCGCTTTCCTCGCAGAGCGTGCCCTAATATCATCTCAGCTATCTGATCTGACACCCCACTCCTACGAGCATTCGAGCGCCACGTATGCCGCAAATCATGGAATCTCGGCCACGGTTTCTCCAGTCCTAAAGACTTACACGCCCGCTCCCACGGATTCTTTGTTGCCTCGACCCCTATTGGCCGTATGCCTTTGCC
>JAUPKT010000198.1 GCA_030837305.1 Thermodesulfobacteriota bacterium | reverse complement strand
GCTCTTCCGATCTCTGCTCGAGTCTGGAAGACTTGGCCATTGCAGGAGTCTGCGACCACAAGTCGGTGGAGGAGGTCCGGGCGGGGATGGCTTTCTTGGCGGAGCTGCGAGCAGGGCTGCATTTCCTTGCCGGAAGAAGAGACGACCGCCTGAAGTTCGATGCCCAGTCGCAACTCGCTAATCAAATGGGCTTCCGAGACACCCCGGGACGGCGTGGCGTGGAAAGCTTCATGAGAGAATATTATCGTCATGCCTCGCACCTGGATTTTTTCGGCCGAAGAGTGAGGGCAAAGGCCAGACTGTTTCTCCGACAAAGACCATCTTCGGATTCAAAACGCCTCAGGCTCGACACCAATTTTTTCATCGGCGCAGGAGGAGTGAATCATTATTACCCCCATCGGTTCGGACATGATCCGAACGAGTTGCTGCTCGCGTTCAAACAAATAGCCGATACGGGCTGCGACCTGGATATCCGCCTGGTTGATCTCATTCGGAGCAAGCTTGATGTCATCTCGCACGAACTCCTGCACGCTGGCGATGCAAACCGTATTTTCCTGGAGATGTTCAAGACAAGGGGATCAGTAGCTCAAACACTGAATTCCATGATGAAGATAGGATTCCTGGAGCGATTTGTCCCAGAGTTTGCATGGATCCGATTTCTCCCACAACATGATGTGTATCATCAATACACGGTTGACCTTCACACCATTGCCGTCTTGGAACACATCGATCAGTTTGCTCAACCATACGGAGAAACAGAGGGACAGCTTCTCCAAACTCTTTTTTCCAAGCTTGACCATACAGAAGTCCTTTACTTGGCTGGTTTGTTTCACGACGTTGCGAAAGGACTTGGAGCAGGACACGAGGTGAGGGGAGAGCACATAGCCCTGCCGGTGCTCAAGAGGCTCGGATTAGGGCCTCAGGAGTGTGATGAGGTCTGTTTTCTTATCCGCAACCATCTCGCCATGACACACTTGGCCTTCAAAAAGGATCTGCACGACGAAAGCCTGATCCAAAGGTTTGCGGAAAACGTCATGCATAAGAGGAGACTCGACCTGCTGATGCTGCTGACCCACGCAGACCTGCAGGCTGTGGGGCCCACTGCATTCAATTCCTGGAGGAAGATGCTCCTGGAAGAACTCTACTTCCGCACGTTGGACATTATTGAGGGAGAAGGGCTCGAAGGAGAAGACCTTGCGGATTGGGTGAGCCAAATTAAGGCCGTGCTCCCTCAATTAGTACCGCCGCAATTTCGGAATGAGCATCTGGATGAGTTTTTGTCTCAGGCGGGCTCCCGTTATTTCCTGGATTTTTATCCTGGAATAATCGCTGAACATTACACGGACATGATGTCTTTTTTGACTGCCCAGAACAAGGAATCTCTTGAGCAGGGAGATCTCATCGCCAGAAAGATAGACCACGTGCTCCCTGGATATAGTTCCGTCACAATCATTACCAGGGAAAGACAAGGGCTCTTTTTCAGAATAGCCGGCTCCCTTTCCGCAAACCGCATCAACATCCTCAGTGCATGGACTCACACCTTAGGCGACATCACAGTCGGTACGTTCCATGTCAATGCGATACCGGAAGGACACCTGGATGATCCGGTACGGTGGGAACATTTTCTCCATGACTTGCAGGAAGTCCTGACCGGAAAACTGGACGTGGACACTCTGGTGGAAGCAAGCCGACGAACTGGTGGCTTCCTCATTAATGCCTCCAAACCACGGTTTCCCATCAAGGTGGAGATAGACAACGCTGCCTCGGACAGGGCCACCATCGTAGAGGTGTACGCCCACGACCGGCCGGGACTTCTCTATGACATCACCCGAAAGCTCTTCATGCTCGGACTCAACATCATCCTCACCAAAATCACCACCGAGATTGACCAAGCGGCCGACATTTTTTATGTACTTGGACCCGATAACTCAAAGATATTCGATTTCGAACACATGGATAGAATACGATCCGAACTCCAGGCCCACCTCACGGCCATGGAGGATGCACACTTCAATAGCCAAAGAATTGGTATGTCATCATGATTGGATCCAAAGAATTTGATACATCAGAAAAAATACCTACAAGAGATCCCACCTGGAAGCACATGAATATGTGCATCAAGCGATTTCTTGATCATCTGCTCATAGACAAAGGCCTTGCCCGCCTCACCATTGCCTCGTACGGTTCTGATCTCAGAGGATTTGCAAGGTTCACGGCTGCCCGTAAAACAGACCTGCACAAACTGACTCGCTCGGATCTACTCGTCTTTCTCGATGTCCTGGAAAAGAAAGGCCTGTCTCCCAAGACTCGCGCCAGAAAGATATCGTGCCTCAAAGGGTTCTTTGATTTCCTGTGCCGGCAAGGGCTGTCAGACGGAAATCCCACGGCACAACTGGATTTGCCCAGGCTCCCGAGAAACATACCTGCCTACCTCCAGGAGCAGGAGGTTGAGAAGCTGCTGTTGGTTCCCGTGGATGCAACGCTTGAGGCCCTGCGGGACAACGTCATGCTGGAAGTCTGCTATGCAACCGGATTAAGAGTTTCCGAACTGGTAAATCTGGCTCTTCACAACGTGGATCTCGAGATGGGCTGTGTCACGGTCATGGGGAAAGGGTCCAAAGAGAGGGTTGTGCCCATGGGCGTTCCCGCTTCTCAGGCATTGCGCAGGTTTTTGGAGGATGTAAGACCTCGACTGCTGGGTCAAAGACGCTCACAGGCTGTTTTTGTCACACGCAGAGGCAAACCCATGACACGGCAAGCCTTCTGGAAGATCATGAAAATGCTGGCCCAAACCAGAAGTATCGAAAAGCATATCTCTCCCCATACCCTGCGCCATTCATTCGCTACACATCTCGTCCAAAACGATGCGGACCTCCGGTCGGTTCAAATCATGCTCGGGCACTCCGACATATCCACCACAGAGATCTACACGCACGTCGCCCAGAAACGCCTCAAACAGCTTCACAAGAAATGCCATCCCCGCGGGTGATTGTCTTGGTATCGATATGGAAATGGTTAAGACTAGGAATATAAAGAGGTAACACGATATGAGGTCTCATCTTCTTGTGCCATGAAAGAACGCCCTTTCTCAGTCAACAGAGAATTTTTTGGATGCCGCCAGCCTCTCTTGATTCGGGAGTTTGCGGACACTCCTACCTGTTTACATGCTTGAACGTGACCTTATCAAAACACTCGGCCCCGGACAGCCGGATAGAACTCTCCATTGACGCAAAGAGTTCTCGCCTGTCAGAGCCTTCTTTTCTCTCGGCGCCCTTGGGAGCAGTGCGGGACGCAATCCCCATGAGGTTGATTTCCCTCACTATCTCATCAGAAAGCTGGCTTTTTTGCCCGATGTCTTTTGATGCGGCTCCCAGCGAAGCTATTGCGTGCGACAATTCTTCTAACTTCTTATTCCTTTGTCTCGATGCCACGACAAAGATGGTCTCTTCGCCAGGCGAATCATCCAACACGTACCATCGTTCTCCCCCCATGGAAGGAAGCCAATAGGTCACCCCCGCCTTTATCTCTCCTGAGCCTTCGCTCAACTGGGGATTGGGAAAAAGTTGACCGATATTTCCTGCAGAATCCGACCATAGTATGTGGAGAAAGCAGTCCGTATCGGCTTTGAAACCAACTCCCAAGTGCTGGCCTGATTTCAGCACCGATCCATCTTCCAGGGCGCGCACGGTCCTGTTATCATCTTCATATTGGAACTGGACCTTGATGTTCAGCGAAGAAGTAAATTGCGGCACCACGAAGATCGGCGCATCTGTGAGAGAGTTGCCGGCTGCATATATCTGTGGGTTTTGTTGTCCCGACGTGGCCTCCCGTGTAGATTTCGCTACATAGTCATATAGCTGCTTGGCTCTGACGACCCCTTCCTTCGAACCTCTGACCGCCTCTCCCCGGAGTCCTTTCAGGAGAAAATGCGTAAAAACACTGTTCCCGAACATGGGTTTTTCAAATGAAAGCTCGTTGGGACTGCTCGACGCGATGCCGATGCGTCCTCGGAGACCATGGAAAAGGTTCTGAATCGGATCAATGGACTTTGGGATATTCTTGCCCAAGCCTACGTTAAATCCCCCGGCATGGCATGCATCGGTCAAGAGCAAACAGCGTTCGGATTGAATACCTTTGAACAGATTTTCGTCGTTCATGAGCAGTGCTGTGCCGAAGAGATTGTCAGCCCTC
>JAUPKT010000035.1 GCA_030837305.1 Thermodesulfobacteriota bacterium | reverse complement strand
GGAAGCTTTTCAAAAGTCCATCCGATCAGTAGAGAATGGGCGCTATGGTCTCGGATTTGCCAAAGACTTCCACCAACGACCTCTGAGCGATCTCCTCGCCATGCTCTCTGAACCTTCCAGTGAACGACAATTCATCATGTATGAAGCGCTCCGGAAGGGGGCTTCCATCCATGATCTCTATCGAATAACACACATTAAGCCCTGGTTCATCGATCAAATGAAACAGCTTGTGGATCTCGAAGAGCGGTTGCTTCAGTCTGAGGGGCGGGTTCTCCCGGATGCGCTTTTGGAAGAGGCCAAGAAAGACGGATTCTCGGACCGCTATCTAGCTGGTTTGCTCTGCACCAATGAAAGTACGATAAGAAATCAGAGACTGGAATTGGGCCTTGCCCAAGCTTGGGAGCCTGTCCCTGTAAGCGGCGTTGAGAATGCAGCGTACTATTACTCGACCTACAATGCGCGAGATAAATCTGAGTCAAGCGTCACAAGGAAAGTGATGGTCTTGGGAGGCGGGCCCAATCGAATAGGGCAGGGAATTGAGTTCGACTACTGTTGCGTGCATGCGGCATTTGCCCTCAGGGACGAGGGCTTCCAATCGATCATGGTGAATTGCAATCCTGAAACCGTTTCCACTGATTACGACACCTCCGACAAACTTTATTTCGAACCGCTCACGGTCGAAGATGTCCTGAGTATTTATGAAAAAGAGAAACCAGAGGGGGTCATCGTTCAGTTCGGGGGACAAACTCCGCTAAACATAGCAAACGAATTGGCTGCCGCAGGTGTAAGAATACTTGGTACCTCACCGGACACAATCGATCTTGCCGAAGATAGAGATCGTTTCAGAAAAATGATGAGGAGATTGGGTATCCCCCAACCCGATTCAGGCATGGCAGCCAATTTGGAGGAGGCTATTAAGGTCGCCGATTTGATTGGCTATCCCCTGATGGTAAGGCCATCGTATGTGCTTGGCGGCAGAGCAATGGAGGTCATTCGCGAGGAGGACATGCTGCGTCATTACGTTGCAGCCGCCGTTGAAGTGTCACCGGAACGACCGATTCTCATTGATAAATTTCTCGAGAATGCCATCGAGGTTGAAGCGGATGCTGTTTCTGACGGCAGAGATGCCTTTGTTCCGGCGGTGATGGAGCATATTGAGCTTGCGGGAGTCCATTCCGGAGATTCGGCGTGCGTGATTCCGCCCATCAGCATACCACCAAAGCATGTGGATACTATATGTGAGTACACCAGGAAAATAGCTGTAGAACTTAAGGTCGTGGGACTCATGAACATTCAGTATGCCATTGCAAATGACACCGTCTACATTTTGGAGGCTAATCCAAGGGCATCACGGACTGTCCCCATCGTCTCGAAAGTGTGCAATATCCCCATGGCTCGGATTGCCACCCAGCTCATCTTAGGTCGCACACTTGATGAGTTGGACCTGAAGAAAAAAACTATTCCGCATTACGGGGTAAAAGAGGCTGTATTTCCTTTCAATATGTTTCCGGAGGTAGATCCGATACTAGGCCCGGAGATGAGATCCACGGGGGAGGTTCTGGGTCTCGCCGATTCCTTCGGCCTCGCCTTCTTCAAAGCTCAAGAAGCGGCTCAGCAGAGGCTTCCCGCGACAGGATCCGTCATGATAACCGTTTCGGAGACTGAAAGACCGGCAGTGCTTGAAGTAGCAAGGCAGTTCCGAGAACTTGGATTCAACCTCGTGTCTACAGGACCGACCTATGAATATCTGCAAGGAAACGGCATCCAATGCGACTTGGTGAGCCAAATCGGGGAAGCGAGGCCAAACATAATTGATGCCATCATGAACAGGTCAATCCAGTTGGTGATAAACACGCCGACCGGCAGAGACGGATCATCGGAGAACGCATTGATAAGGCGCGCCGCCATAAAGCACAGAATACCGTACGTGACAACCCTCGCGGCTGCAATTGCGGCAGCAAAAGGCATTCGGGCCTTTCATGGCGGACATGGGACCGTGAGATCTCTACAAAGCTACCATGCTGATATCAGATAATAAGTGAGGCGGTACCGCAGCCATGGGCGAGATACTGCCAACGTGAAGGCATGCGCCAATCTCATCAGTAGACAAAACATCGTGCAAATATTAATACTGTACACATAGATGATGCCATTGGGCTGTCCGACGGATAAAGTGGCCGAGAAGAGAGGGCCCCGCCCCCCGAAGGCAAGTCCGGCTGGGTCGGTCGTGGCCTAGGAGTTGGGTCGGCCAACTTACTCATCCGATTGTGAACCCTTGTAAATCAGTA
Organism: Thermodesulfobacteriota bacterium; assembly: GCA_030837305.1. Lineage (GTDB taxonomy): Bacteria > Desulfobacterota > Desulfomonilia > Desulfomonilales > Desulfomonilaceae > JAUPKT01. The sequence goes on along the minus strand of JAUPKT010000035.1, from coordinate 2,873 downwards.
CGAATGGTCTTGATGGCCTGAAAGTTGTATCAATGGTTTTTTCCCTCCAAAAACGTTTCTTAGTCTTTCTTTTGCTTCCTGTAGCTTTCATAGTCGGTTTGCTTGGATTTGGGGGCTTCTTGATGGCGAGGTCGTATTTAGCGGCCCAATGGGCGGAATCCGTGCAGCTAAAGCTTGACAAGGCCGCTCATCAAATAACCATGAAATTGGACGAAATACTGCAACTGATCAATTTGATAGCCAAGGCAGAGGAAGCACCCAACGGAGATCTTATTCAGGCATATCTCATTCAGCAGCTTTCTGAAAAGACCGGAGTTCGATTTGTTGACCTCGAAGTACCCGAGGCAAATCAGAATGAACAACAATCTCCAAGCATTGATGCCAACGACTATGGATCGGGAATGGTGGATGGGTTATACACGATGGAGTTGTGCGGAGAATTCGGTTTCTGTGCCCCGATTATGGACCCAGGTGCCCTCGACAGGTCACTCCGGATAGTCAAGGTCCTCGGTCAACCGGAACAAGGGCCCGTCAAACGTCTTGTGGTTCGTATGAGTTTCGATTCTTTGCTCGTGCCAATACGAGAAATGGCATTATGGCAGGGCAGCATTCCTCTCCTGGTAACAAGCACCGGCCAGTTCCTCGCAGCAGACGACAAGGCTTTTGCAGATAGAAAAAGGCTTGGTGACAACGGAGACGAACTCGAGAAGAAATTGCTCACAGAAATTCGTTCAAAGGAGTCCGGCGCGGTAGGCGGGAAAGGACATCCTCCTGAACTCGTTATCGGGTTTTTCAAGATTTCGGCGATAAATTGGTACATTGTCCTGGTATCCAAGGGCTCTTCAATAATGGAGCCCATCATACGGTTTCGCCTCTATTCTCTTATTGGCGGACTTGCCGCCTTGGCGATTGTTCTCCTCCTCATACGAGTGACCACCCGCTCCGTGGGACGTTCCATAGGAGCCATATCCGCGGCTGCCGCCAAAGTCACTGATGGAGACTATTCTCTGGTATTACCCGAAGACAGGTCGGACGAAATAGGGGAGCTGAATCGTAATTTCAACAGAATGGTAAAAGGGCTCAAACAACGGGATCTCATTCAGGATACTTTTGGCCGTTACGTGGACAAGGCGGTGGCAGAGGAATTGATGAGCAGACCTGAGGCCTTACGGCTCGGTGGAGAAAAGGCTGTTGTCACGATTATGATGTCTGATCTCAGAGATTTTACCCCTATGTCGGAAAAGCTCACACCGGAGGAAGTCATCAAGCTTCTCAATCGGTATTTTGGTCGCATGATCGCAGTTATCGAGCGTTACAAGGGCATCATTGTCGACTTCTACGGTGACTCCGTACTTGTCTTCTTTAACGGGGGAGACTCCAATGTTTCCCAACGCGCCTTGGATGCCGTGCAGTGCGCCTTGGACATGCAGTCTGAACTTGTCTCTTTCATGGAAGAGAACAAGGGCAGGAACATCCCTCAACTGTCCATGGGCATTGGCGTGCATACCGGAGAGGTTGTCGTGGGAAACATCGGGACCGAAACGAGGGCCAAGTATGGCATTGTGGGGGCTGCAGTCAATCTTACGGACCGGATCCAGTCAACAGCCTCACCGGGTAAAGTCGTAATCTCTCAAGAAACCTACCAAGCCATTAGTCAGTGGCTTAATATCTCCCACGATTTTAAGGTCTGCCTCAAAGGCATTGAGGACCACAAAAAGCTGTACGAAGTAGAATCTCTTTCCATTACAAAACAGCAGATCTAGTAAACAATGCTCGCGTATCCTACAAAGCTCGAACCGGGCGCCACATCATAGCTCGTGTAATACTCAAGTAAGGTCCCCTTAACCACGCCGCCCATCGACGTTGACGCAATAACGGAAGCCACGGGTCCGGGTGAGCACGTATTGTGTTTGCTTCGGGCATCATTCAAGACACCCAACGCGTCCATTGCCAATGCCTTCTCAATGAGGGACTTGTCGTTGTACTCCTTGACCCAGCTTACGGCCTTCGGCCCCGTTCCCATTGGTACAAATCCGTAGTTGGGGCCATAGTGAGTCAAATCAGCAGATCCGACATATAGGGTTCGAACATTTCTGGCGGCCAGGAACTCTGCTAATCTCTTCCCAAGGTCTACAGCCTTTTCGGAGGCTGGAGAGTGGATGGCAATCAACGAGGTATCTGGAAAGAAATATTTTGCGAACGGCAGAATGACCTCGACCGTGTTGTCAGAGTAGCTCGCAGGCGCGGGTACGACGAGCCCTTCACGCACCAACTCACTTACAGAGGAAGAATCCATAGAGATCAGTCCCAATGGAGTCTCCCAATGATTTTCCGTATAAATTATCGGCTTGGCTGTTCCTGAGAGATGACCTCCGTACACAACTATGCGGTCTGGATTCACGCTTCCGGCTAGCGTAGCAAAAACCCGCGCCGCACCCTTGCCGGAGAATTCCCATCCCGCATGGGGAACCACTCCGCCAATCCAGGCACCGGCAGGTGCCTTAAATCCTTCGACAAACTCTTGTATTCTCTCTCTACAGTTGTTTGCCGATGTCGGATACCATCCTCTTGGCAGAACCCTACTCCGCGTACTACTCATTGGCAGCCCCCTCTTCTTGTCGAAATCAGGCTCAAAAGAACTCAGTAAATCAACTTTTTGAGCCTGGTCGATGATTTCCCTTGCCTCTCATCCTCTCGCTGCGTGGACGCCAAGACAGAGATGGATGAACCGATTATGTCAGTGACAGGTTTTTTCTTGCAAGGGGAACAGATGTTTTCTATCATGCGCCCATGAGCTTGAGTGGTCGACGTAAAGAAATAGTTCAGTCCATTACAAGTTTTCAGGACAAGAACGGCTTCCCTCCCTCCTTGAG